>NZ_JBHWJZ010000009.1:103044-240199 GCF_042731085.1 Streptomyces sp. NPDC059875 | reverse complement strand
GTACGTGACGTACCGGCGGGCCGCCCCGTCATCCGTATCGCTGGAGATCAGTCGCGATCAGTGGAAGAAGTGACGCGTGCCCGTGAAGTACATCGTCACGCCCGCCTTCTTCGCCGCCTCCACCACCTGCTCGTCGCGCACCGATCCGCCCGGCTGCACGACCGCCTTCACGCCCGCCGCCGTGAGGATCTCCAGGCCGTCCGGGAACGGGAAGAACGCGTCCGAGGCCGCGTACGCGCCACGCGCCCGCTCCTCGCCCGCGCGCTCGACCGCGAGCTTCGCGGAGTCGACGCGGTTGACCTGGCCCATGCCGACGCCGACCGAGGCGCCGTCCTTGGCGAGCAGGATCGCGTTGGACTTGACCGCGCGGCAGGCCTTCCAGGCGAAGGCCAGCTCGGCCAGCTCCTGCTCCGACAGCGCGTCGCCCGTCGCGAGCGTCCAGTTCGCCGGGTCGTCGCCGTCCGCCTGGAGGCGGTCGGTGACCTGGAGGAGCGCGCCGCCGTCGATCGGCTTGACCTCGACCGCGTTGGCAGGGGCACCCTCGGCACGCAGGACGCGGATGTTCTTCTTCTTGGCCAGGACCTCGACCGCGCCGTCCTCGTAGCCCGGGGCCACGATGACCTCGGTGAAGATCTCGGCGACCTGCTCGGCCATCGCCACGGAGACCGGGCGGTTGACCGCGATCACACCGCCGAACGCGGACAGCGGGTCGCAGGCGTGCGCCTTGCGGTGCGCCTCGGCGACGTCCGCGCCGATCGCGATGCCGCACGGGTTGGCGTGCTTGATGATCGCCACACAGGGCTCGGAGTGGTCGTACGCGGCCCGGCGCGCGGCGTCGGTGTCCGTGTAGTTGTTGTACGACATCTCTTTGCCGTGCAGCTGCTCGGCCTCGGCGAGGCCGCCCGTGCCGTCGACGTAGAGCGCGGCGCCCTGGTGCGGGTTCTCGCCGTAGCGCAGCACGTTGGAGCGCTCGTACGTGTGGCCCAGGAAGCCGGGGAAGCCGCTGTCGTCGTCGGCGGCGTAGTCGTCGGCGAACCAGGAGGCGACGGCCACGTCGTACGCGGCGGTGTGCTGGAAGGCCCTGGCGGCGAACCGCTTGCGGAGCGCCAGCGTGAAGCCGCCCTCCTTGACCGCCTGGAGGACGGCGGCGTACGCGCCCGGGTCGGTGACCACGGCCACGGAGGGGTGGTTCTTGGCGGCGGCGCGGACCATCGACGGGCCGCCGATGTCGATCTGCTCGACGCACTCGTCCGGGGTGGCGCCGGAGGCGACGGTCTCCTTGAACGGGTACAGGTTCACGATCACCAGGTCGAAGGGCTCGACGCCCAGCTCGGCGAGCTGGTTGCGGTGGTCCTCCAGGCGCAGGTCGGCGAGGATGCCGGCGTGGACGCGCGGGTGCAGGGTCTTGACGCGGCCGTCCAGGCACTCGGGGAAGCCGGTCAGCTCCTCGACCTTGGTGACCGGGACGCCGGCCGCGGCGATCTTCGAGGCGGTGGAGCCGGTGGAGACGAGGGAGACACCCGCCTCGTGCAGGCCGCGGGCCAGGTCCTCAAGGCCGGTCTTGTCGTAGACGCTGACGAGTGCGCGGCGGATGGGGCGCTTCGTACCTTCGGCGGTCACGGGATTGTTACCTTTCGTCCCTCAATGCGGTAGCCGTGCCGGGCCAGACGCCCCACGACCTCGACGAGCAGCGAACGCTCGACTTCCTTGATGCGCTCATGGAGCGCGGCTTCATCGTCCTCGTCCCGGACCTCGACCACGCCCTGGGCGATGATCGGGCCGGTGTCGACACCGTCGTCGACGAAGTGGACGCTGCATCCGGTGACCTTCGCGCCGTACGCGAGTGCGTCCCGCACTCCATGGGCACCGGGAAAACTGGGCAGCAGCGCCGGGTGGGTGTTGACGACCCGGCCGCCGAAGCGGGCGAGGAACTCCTTGCCGACGATCTTCATGAAGCCGGCCGAGACGACGAGGTCGGGCTCGTACGCGGCGGTGGCCTCGGTCAGGGCGCGGTCCCACTCCTCGCGGGTCGCGTGGTCCTTCACCTTGCACACGAAGGTGGGCAGTCCGGCGCGCTCGGCGCGCTCCAGGCCGGCGATGTTCTCGCGGTCGGCGCCGACGGCGACGATCTCCGCTCCGTACCCCTCGGGGTCGGCGGCGATGGCGTCGAGCAGGGCCTGGAGGTTGGTGCCGGACCCGGAGACCAGGACGACGAGGCGGGCGGCGGCCACTCGGTCACTCTTTCCGTGGTGTTTGTACGGTCGCACAAAGGAATCGTGCCTCCGGATACGGGGAACCCTACGAAGGGCCCGACCGTCAGCAACGATACCGGCACACCGGACAGCCCCCACGGGACGGGGGCGTGGCCGGGGGGTAGCGTCTGGGTTCGACGACACTTGAGACACCCGCTGAGACACCAGTTGAGACGGCAGTTGAGACAGCAGTTGCGACGACAGAGGGAAGACGTTCAGCAGATGCCGGAACGCCAGTCCACGGACGACAACAACCCGTTCGCGCCGCCGCCCGAGGGGCAGCCGGACCAGCCGTGGCAGCCGCGGCGGCCGGAGGGCTCGGACGACGACGCGTCGTCCGGGTCCTCCGGCGGCTCGGGTGGCTCGGGTGGCTCCGGTGGCCGTTGGAGCAGCCGCCAGCCGGGCCGCTCCTCCGACGGCTTCGGCCGCCGCCCCGAGCGCCAGGGCGGCCCGGAGCAGGGCCTGCGGCCGGGCCCGAAGTGGGACCCGACGGACCCGGCGCAGCGGCGGGCCCGGTACGCGCTCCTCGCGGGCATGTGGGCGTTCTTCTTCGCCATCTTCGAGATCCAGGAACTGGCGCTGCTCCTCGGCGCGCTCGGCCTGTACTGGGCGATCAGCGCGCTGCGGGCCAAGCCCAAGGCGGCCGCCGCGGATCTCTCCGCTCCGCCGGCGCCCGGCACCGCGGCCACGCCGACGACCCCGGCCGCCTCCCCGGCCACCACCGCGCCCGCTGCCACGGCCCCCGCCCGGGCGCAGCGCACGGCGGCCGTCAGCGGCCTGGTCGCCGCGGCCCTCTCCCTGCTGATCGTCGCGGGGAGCTTCACCATCCAGCTCGTGTACCGCGATTTCTACACCTGCGCCGACGACGCTCTGACCAAGTCCGGCCAGCTGGCCTGCAACGACCTGCTGCCGGAACCGCTGCGGGACGTGTTCGGGGTGCGGGAGTAGGAGGTTCTGGCTAGTCCTCGTGGGGCGCCGGGGGCGTCTCCGGCTGGGGCTCCTCCGGCTGGGGCTTCTCCGGCGGGGGCGGGGGCGGCAGTGTCGGTTCCCAGGCCGCCGGGAGGAAGTCGTACGGCTCGAAGCCGGGCTCGTCCTCGTCCTCCTCGACGAGCGGCTCGCGTACGGACGCCGAGGCGGCGGACGCGAGCGGTACGGCCTCCGGCGCGAGCGCGGCGCGCTCCGGCTTCGTGCCGCGCGCCGGCTTCAGGCCGCGCCGCGCCCAGGCCCGTACCCCCAGGGCCACCGGCACCCCCACCACCGCGCTCCACAACACCGCCGCCGCCCCGGCCTGCCACCACACCGGACCGAACTCCGCGAGCCGGCCCGAGCCGAGCGGGCCGCCCGCGGCCGCCGCGAGGACGGCGACCACCGCGCCGCACGCCCAGGCCGCGACCAGGGCCGTCAGCGCCGTCTCCCGGCCCGTCCAGGTCCGCGCCGAACGCCCCACGGTCCCGCCCAGGACCACCACCGCGACCAGAGGGATCGCGCCCGCGCTCCAGTGCGGCCAGGTGCCGGGGCCTTCGGCCGGGAGGGCGGCGAGCAGCGGGAAGGGCGGAACAGCGGCGGTACCGGTGAGACCCAGCGGCGTCGCCGAGGCACCGGCGCCGAGCGCGAACCCGGGCCCGAGACCGTACGACGCACCCCACACGGCGGCGTTCGGTACCAGCACGACGGCCAGCAGCAGGACCGAGACCCGCCCCGACCACTCCCCCGTGAGCCCGGCGAAGGACTCCTGCGCCGCGCCCGCGTGCCAGACCAGCGAGGCCCCGAACAGCGCCGCCCCACCACCGAACAGGGCGACGAGCGCCGTCCCGGCCGAGCGCAGCGCCACGGCCGCCTGTTCCGGTTCCGGCAGGGGGCGGCCGTTGGCCGTCCAGACGCCCAGGCCCGCCGCGGCCGCCACCGTCGCGGGCAGCCAGAACGCGGCCTTCAGCAGGTCCGCCGGGAGCGGGCCGCTCGCCGAGTAGAGCACGACACCGGCCGCGACCAGCAGATATCCCCCTGACACCGCCGCCACCGCACCGCCCGCGGAGGGCCTGGGCCTCCCCTCGTCCGGTTCCAGCGTGTCCCGTGCGGCGCGGTGCGCCAGCCAGCCGGGCAGGACCATGAGCAGCATCGGGGCGATGCCGAGGGGCGCGGCCACCCCGAAGAGGGTCTCCGTGCGGACCAGGTCGACTCCGTGGGCGAGCAGCCACAGCCCCGCTGCCGTGTGCAGGGCCCCACCGGGCCCGCTGTCCGGGTACGGCGAGCCGATCCAGGCCGCCATGACCAGCACCGCAAGCGCGCCGAGCCCGAGCCCCGCCGCGACCCCGCCCCGCACGAAGGCGGTCGCCAGCGCGGCGGAACGGCCGCCCTGGACCAGCGGATCGGCCGTCGGCAAGGGGCTGTGCTCGGTCAGGTGGGTCACGCGCCCATGCTCCCAACGACACGCGCTTTTCACGCGTAACAGGCAAACCGCCGTTGTGTCGCTCAAGATACGTTTATGTACTTTTCCGCCCGGAGCAGCTCTGCGGGAGGTCGTCGCCGATGAGTCCGACGAGTCGGGGAACAGCCGATTCCGAATCCGCCGTCTCGCTGCCGTCTCCCAAGGAACGGCGCCGGCTGCGGGAGGCCAGGGGTCTGAGCGAGGAGCAGGTGGCCGAGGCGGTCGGCGTCACGCGGGCCACCGTCCGGTCCTGGGAGACCGGCCGCACCGACCCACGCGGACGCAAGCGGGACGCGTACGCGAAGCTCATCACCGCGCACGAGGAGGACCTCACGCCCTCCACGACGCCTGCCGCGCCACCCTCGTCGGGTACGTCGGGGTGGGAGTCGGAACCCGAGCGAGGAACAGGATCAGGAGCCGACACCGGGACCGGAACCGGGCAGGCACCCGGCTCCGCGGCCGACGTCGACGCCGGGCCGGGCTCCGAGCAGGGGGCCGGGGCCACGTCGCCCACCGCCCCCGTCGCCGGCATCGGCGCCTCCGCGGAGGAACCGGCGCGCGCCAAGCCCGGCAAGCCCGTCGCGGCGCCCGCCGCGCCCCCCGCGAGCACCCGCCCGAAGGCCGCGGCGAAGCGCGCCGCGAAGCCGCCCAAGACCCCGGCGTCCGCCGCTCCCGGCCCCGGTCTCGGCCGGAAGGCCTCCCGGCCCGTGCGGGCCGGCGGCGCCGGTGCGCAGCAGCCCCTGGAGCGGCTGAAACCCGCGGAGACGGCGCCCGCACCCGAGCCCCCGGCGGAGCCGCCCTTCACGGCCGAGGAGGCCTTCGACGCGCTCTACGCCCACGCCGCTCCCGGTCTCGTCCACCAGACCTACCTGCTGACCGGCCGTCGCCGGCTCTCCAGGGAGTCCGTCGAGCGCGCCTTCCACCACGCCTGGGAGCACTGGCCGGAGGTCGCGGTGGACCGCGACCCCGTCGGCTGGGTGCGGGCCGCGGCGTACGACTACGCGCTCTCCCCCTGGCACCGGCTGCGCCGCTCCCACAAGCACCCCGACGCCCCGCCCACCGACGCCGGGCGGCGGGACCTGCTCGCGGCCCTGCTCGAGCTGCCGCCGCCGTACCGCCGTACGGTCCTGCTCTACGACGGGCTCGGCCTCGACCTGCCCGACACGGCGGCCGAGACCGAGGCGAGCACCCCCGCCGCCGCCAACCGGCTGCTGCACGCGCGTACCGTCATCGGGCAGCGCGTGCCCGAACTCGCCGACCCCGACGCCCTGCACGAGCGGCTCGTCGCCCTGGTGTCGGAGGCGCCGACGGCGACGCTCTCGGGGGCCTTGGCCGTACGGACGGGCAGCGAGCGGCGCGCCCGGCTGTGGACCCGGGCGGTGCTCGGCGTGACGGCGGCGCTCATCGGCATGACGGCCTTCACGGCGGTGACCGCGCCCACGCAGTACCTGCCGGTGAACCACCCCGGTGAGACGGTCGACGGAGTCCCGGTCCGCGGCGGTTCGCAGAAGCTCACCACGGAGGACAAACAGCTGCGCGACCAGCTGCGCTCGCAGCCCCACCACGGCCCGGAGCGGCTGATCCCGCAGCCCGGGTAGGCGCGCACGGCGCCGCATGGGTGGGTATGCGAGTGGGCCCCGCCCCCGCCCGGTTTCCCGGGAGGGGCGGGGCCCACCTGTGCGGTTCAGACGATGCCGCTTCAGCCCGCGAGGATCGCGCGCGCCAGCTTGGCCGTCTCGGTCGGCGTCTTGCCGACCTTGACGCCGGCGGCCTCGAGGGCCTCCTTCTTCGCCTGGGCGGTGCCGGAGGAGCCGGAGACGATGGCGCCGGCGTGGCCCATGGTCTTGCCCTCGGGCGCGGTGAAGCCCGCGACGTAGCCGACGACCGGCTTGGTGACGTTCTTCGCGATGAAGTCCGCCGCACGCTCCTCGGCGTCGCCGCCGATCTCGCCGATCATGACGATCAGGTCGGTGTCGGGGTCGGCCTCGAACGCCGCGAGGGCGTCGATGTGCGTGGTGCCGATGACCGGGTCGCCACCGATGCCGACGGCGGACGAGAAGCCGATGTCACGGAGCTCGTACATCATCTGGTACGTCAGCGTGCCGGACTTCGAGACCAGGCCGATGCGGCCCGGCTTCGTGATGTCGCCCGGGATGATGCCGGCGTTGGACTGGCCCGGGGTGATGAGACCGGGGCAGTTCGGGCCGATGATGCGGGTCTTGTTGCCCTTCGACTGCGCGTACGCCCAGAAGGCGGCGGAGTCGTGGACGGCGATGCCCTCGGTGATGACGACGGCGAGCGGGATCTCGGCGTCGATCGCCTCGACCACGGCGGCCTTGGCGAAGGCCGGCGGGACGAAGAGGACGGAGACGTTGGCGCCCGTCTTCTCCATCGCCTCGGCGACGGAGCCGAAGACCGGGACCTCGGTGCCGTCGAAGTCGACGGACGTGCCGGCCTTGCGCGGGTTCACGCCACCGACGATGTTGGTGCCGTCACCCAGCATGAGCTTGGTGTGCTTCATGCCCGTGGCACCGGTCATGCCCTGGACGATGACCTTGCTGTCCTTGGTGAGGAAGATAGCCATGGTGTGCTTGACCTCGTCCCTTACTTCGCAGCCGCGAGCTCGGCGGCCTTGTCGGCCGCGCCGTCCATGGTGTCCACACGCTGCACGAGCGGGTGGTTCGCGTCCGACAGGATCTTGCGACCCAGCTCCGCGTTGTTGCCGTCGAGGCGCACGACCAGCGGCTTGGTGACCTCTTCGCCCTTGGAGGCGAGGAGCTCCAGGGCCTGGACGATGCCGTTGGCGACCTCGTCACAGGCGGTGATGCCACCGAAGACGTTGACGAACACGGACTTGACGTCCGGGTCGCCCAGGATGATCTCCAGGCCGTTCGCCATGACCTCGGCGGAGGCGCCGCCGCCGATGTCGAGGAAGTTGGCCGGCTTCACGCCGCCGTGGTTCTCACCGGCGTACGCGACGACGTCCAGGGTCGACATGACCAGGCCGGCGCCGTTGCCGATGATGCCGACCTCGCCGTCGAGCTTGACGTAGTTGAGGTTCTTGGCCTTGGCAGCAGCCTCGAGCGGGTTGGCTGCGTCCTTGTCCTCGAGCGCCTCGTGCTCGGGCTGACGGAAGTCGGCGTTGGCGTCCAGGGACACCTTGCCGTCCAGGGCCAGGATGTCGCCGGAGGCGACCTTGGCCAGCGGGTTGACCTCGACGAGGAGCGCGTCCTCGGCGATGAAGGTCTTCCACAGGGTCACGAGGACCTCGGCGACCTTCTCGGCGACCTCGGCCGGGAACTGCGCCTGGGCGACGATCTCGCGAGCCTTCTCGATGGTCACGCCCTCGACGGCGTTGACCGGCACCTTCGCGAGCTTCTCGGGGGTCGTCGCGGCGACCTCCTCGATGTCCATGCCACCGGCCACGGAGGCCATGGCGAGGAAGGTGCGGTTGGTGCGGTCGAGGAGGTACGAGACGTAGTACTCCTCGAGGATCTCCGGAGCGGTCTCCGCGATCATCACCTTGTGGACCGTGTGGCCCTTGATGTCCATCCCGAGGATGTCCGTCGCGCGGGCGACGGCCTCGTCCGGGGTGGCGGCCAGCTTGACGCCGCCGGCCTTGCCGCGGCCGCCGACCTTCACCTGCGCCTTGACGACCGACTTGCCGCCAAGACGCTCGGTGGCCTCGCGCGCCGCCTCAGGCGTGTCGATGACTTCACCGGCCAGCACCGGTACACCGTGCTTGGCGAAGAGGTCCCTCGCCTGGTACTCGAACAGGTCCACGCGCGTCCGTCCCTTTTCTGATGATCGCGGTTCGTTGTCTGCGTGGGCGTGCCGCGGAGGGCAACGTGACTGCGCTGTCACAAGGGAGGCGTACACGGTGTCCGTGGACGCGGCATGTCCGTCTCGCAGGTTATCCCCGAGGGACGTAGGTCCCTAAATCGCAGATCACAACGGAGCGGTGATACGGGTCACAGATCGTAGGGGTCGGGGGGCGTTCCGTAGGGGGCCCCGGGGGTGGCCTCGGGGCCCACGGCACAGGTGGGGACAGGGCGTTGCGCGCCTCACGACGCGCCCGCCCGCGAGGTGAGGGCCCCGTGGACCCGGTTGTGATATGGGCCTCAGTGCGCCCGCACGCGCCCGGTCGGGTGGTGCCGGGGCTACGGATTCCGCACCCTTCCGCACCCTCTAGAGGGTGTCCGGCACCGGCAGGGGGCGTTTCTCGATCGCCGCCGCCATCACCTCCGGGAAGAGGTCCGGGGTGCAGGCGAACGCGGGGGCGCCGAGCGCGGCGAGCGCGGCCGCGTGCTCGCGGTCGTAGGCCGGGGCGCCCTCGTCGGAGAGCGCGAGCAGGGCCACGAACTGGACCCCGGACGCCTTCATCGCCGCGACCCGCTTCAGCATCTCGTCGCGTATGCCCCCTTCGTAGAGGTCGCTGATGAGAACGACGACGGTGTCGGCCGGGCGGGTGATCTGCGACTGGCAGTACGCCAGGGCGCGGTTGATGTCGGTGCCGCCGCCGAGCTGAGTGCCGAACAGGACGTCGACCGGGTCGTCGAGCTGGTCGGTCAGGTCGACGACCGCCGTGTCGAAGACGACGAGTCGGGTCGCGATCGAGCGCATCGAGGCGAGGACGGCGCCGAACACCGACGCGTAGACGACGGAGGCCGCCATGGAGCCGGACTGGTCGATGCAGAGGACGACGTCCTTCTTGACCGACTGCGCGGCCCGGCCGTAGCCGATGAGGCGCTCGGGGACGACCGTGCGGTACTCGGGCAGGTAGTTCTTGAGGTTCGCGCGGATCGTGCGGTCCCAGTCGATGTCCCGGTGCCGGGGGCGGCTGATCCGGGCCGAGCGGTCGAGCGCGCCGGTCAGCGTGGCCTTGGTACGGGTCGCGAGGCGCTTCTCGAGGTCGGCGACGACCTTCCGTACGACGGCTCGGGCCGTCTCCTTGGTCGTCTCCGGCATCGCCTTGTTGAGCGAGAGGAGCGTGCCGACGAGATGGACGTCCGCCTCGACGGCCTCCAGCATCTCGGGCTCCAGGAGCAGGGTGGACAGGCCGAGCCGGTCGATGGCGTCGCGCTGCATGACCTGGACGACGGAGCTGGGGAAGTACGTCCGGATGTCGCCGAGCCAGCGGGCGACGGACGGGGCCGAGGCGCCGAGGCCGGCCGAGCGGTCGCGTCCGCCAGCGTTCCCGGTGGCGCTCTTCGTGCCGCGTCCGTACAGCGCGGACAGGGCTCCGTCCATCGCGGCGTCCGTACCGGCGAGGGAGCAGCCGGTGCCGTCCGCCTCACCGCCGCCGAGGACCAGGCGCCAGCGCCGCAGCCGCTCGTCGCGCCCCGCCCCGTCGATCGTTCCGCTCATCGGTCCACCCCCACGAGGTCCGTGTCTCCCAGGATCAGCTCGAGCACCGGCAGGACTCCGTCCGCCCGCTCCTCGTCGAGGCCCGCGGCGAAGCCGGGTGTTCCGGCCTCCGGACGGCTCGCGACGGCGGACGGGCCGCGCGCGACCAGCTCGCCCAGGGTGCGCCGGACACCCGGTTCGTACGCGGAGAAGGTGCGCCGCAGCAGCGGCAGTACGTCGGTGAAGGTGTCCGCCGGGACGCCGGTCAGCCAGTCGTCGACGAGGGCGAGCAGCCGTTCGTCGTGGACGAGGATCATGCCGCCTCCGGCGGCGCCCCCGACGAAGCCCTCGATCCAGGCGGCGGCGTCGGCGGGCGCCGTCCCGGGTGACAGGGCGAGGCCCATGAGCCGGGCGGCCTCCTCCTCGTCCAGCCGCCCCTCGTCGAGGAGCAGCCGGGCGGCGCGGCCCCGGAGGAGCCCGGGGACGGTGTCGCGGGCGGCGAGCCTGCGGAGGACTCCGGTCCAGCGGTCGGTCAGCTCCGCGCTGTCGGGGAGCAGTCCGAGGGCTCCGTGGACCGCGTCGAGATGGCCCCGCATCTCGGTGGCGGCGTCGGTGTCGAGTCCGGCACAGGCCGGGGGGAAGCCGACGCAGATCCGCTCGGCGAGCCCGGCGGCGACCTCGCCGAGCGCAGCCGTGTCCGTGGCGCGCACGTCTCCGTAGCGCAGGGAGCGGGCGAGCGCGGGCAGGGCCTGGGCGAGGTGCCCGACGTCGGAGTCGAGCGCGGCCCGGTCGGCGAGGGCCGTCATGACGACGGGCAGGGCCTCGCCGAGTCCGGCCAGCAGGCACTGCTCGGCGAGCGCGGTGACCTCGGCGAGTGCCGTGGCCTCCACCGCGCGGGCCTCGGCCTTGGCGGTGGCGGCGGAGTCGACGGTGGTGCCCCAGACGCCGGCCTCGGCGACCCGGACGTACAGCTCGGGTTCCCAGCGCAGCCGCCAGCTCTCCCGGAAGGTGCCGGTGCTGCCGCGGCCGGCGACGGGCTCGCCCCAGCCGACTCCGAGCAGCCGCAGCCGGTGCAGCAGTCGGCTGCGGGCGGTGTCGTTCTCCTTGCGCAGATCGAGCTCCAGCTCCCGCTCCTGCGCCTCGGGTTTGAGGCGGAGCCCACGCTGGAGCCGGGCGAGGTCGCGCTGGAGCGGTACGGCGGGGGCGTCGGCCGGAACCTCGCCGAGGACGTCGCCGACGACAAGGCGGTCGCGCACGAGGTCGAGCGGGACGTCGGAGCCGTCGCACATGACGGCGCGTACGGCGTCGGTGGTCTCGCCGAGCCCGGCCAGTGGCCGGCCGCGCATCGTCGCGAGGGTCTCGGCGAGCCGTACGGCCTCGATGACATGGGCGGACGACACCATCCGGTCCTCCGCCCTGAGGAGGCCCGCGACTTTGGTCATCCAGCGCTCCACCGGCCGGTCGGGGGCGGCGAAGAGGTGCCCGTACCAACCGGGCGCCTCGATGCCCGCGCCGTACCCGGAGCGGCGGGCGAGCCTGCGGTGGGTCCAGGGCACCCACGTCATCTCGGTCTTCACCTTGGGCAGGCCCTTGAGCAGGGCGCGGTCGGCGCCGACGGTCGTCCTGAGGGACAGCGCGGGCACGTGCCACGCCCCGCACACGACGGCCACGTCGTCCGCGAACTCCTTGCGAGCGGCCCGTAGTTGGAGCCGCATGTACGCCTCGCGGACCAGGTCGCGGGCGTGGCCGCCGTCGCCGTGGGCCTCGCGCAGGGCGCCCATGGCCTCGGCGAGCGCCGCGAACGGGGCCGTGGGGTCGGCGGGGGCGGTGGTGCCGCGGTGCTCGACCACGTCCTCCCACCACCGCTCCGGGTCGTCGTACCCGGCGGCCCGCGCGAGCTCGCCGATCGGGTCGATCCGCAGCCCTTGCTCGGCCTCGTCGCCGTCGCCCCAGGTGGGGTCGGTGGCGGCGAGGCTGTGGGCGGCGGGAAGGTCGATGAAGCGGACGGCGGCGCGGTGGGCCAGGGCCCAGCGGATCGCCACCCATTCGGGCGAGAACGCGGCGAAGGGCCAGAACGCGGCCCGCCCGGGATCGTCCACGGCGTGGGCGAGCAGCGCGACCGGCGGCCGCATCCCGTCGTCGGCGGCGAGCGCGAGCAGCCCGTCCGCCTCGGGCGGCCCTTCGATCAGCACACAAGCGGGCCGCCGCGCCTCGAGGGCCGCCCGCACACCCCGCGCGGACCCGGGACCGTGATGCCGCACCCCGAGGAGCAGCGGCCCGGCGGGCGGGGTCGCGGGCGCGCCGCCCTGTACCGGCGAAGGCGTCGTCACGCGCTCACCTCGCGGCAGGCGCGGTAGAAGTCCTTCCAGCCGTCGCGCTCCCGGACGACCGTCTCCAGGTACTCCTGCCAGATGACGCGGTCCGCGGCCGGGTCGCGGACGACGGCGCCGAGAATGCCGGCCGCGACGTCCGCGGGGCGCAGGACCCCGTCGCCGAAGTGGGCGGCCAGGGCGAGGCCGCCGGTGACGACGGAGATGGCCTCGGCCGTCGACAGCGTTCCCGAAGGGGACTTGAGCTTGGTGCGGCCGTCGGTGGTGACCCCGTCGCGCAGCTCCCGGAAGACGGTGACGATGCGGCGGATCTCCTCGACCCCTTCGGGGACGGCCGGCAGGTCGAGGGAGCGGCCGATCTGGTCGACGCGGCGCGCGACGATGTCGACCTCCGCCTCCGGGGTGGCCGGCATCGGCAGCACCACGGTGTTGAAGCGGCGACGCAGCGCGCTGGAGAGGTCGTTGACCCCGCGGTCGCGGTCGTTGGCGGTGGCGATGAGGTTGAAGCCCCGGACGGCCTGCACCTCCTGGCCCAACTCCGGGACGGGCAGGGTCTTCTCGGACAGGATCGTGATGAGCGTGTCCTGCACGTCGGCGGGGATGCGGGTGAGCTCTTCGACGCGGGCGGTCAGTCCCTCGGACATCGCCCGCATGACGGGACTGGGCACGAGCGCGTCGCGGCTGGGGCCGTGGGCGAGCAGCCGGGCGTAGTTCCAGCCGTAGCGGATCGCTTCCTCGGGCGTCCCCGCCGTGCCCTGCACCAGCAGGGTCGAGTCGCCGCTGACGGCGGCGGCGAGGTGCTCGGATACCCAGGTCTTGGCGGTGCCCGGCACGCCGAGCAGGAGCAGCGCCCGGTCGGTGGCGAGTGTGGTGACGGCGACCTCGACGATCCGGCGCGGTCCGACGTACTTCGGTGTGATCACCGTCCCGTCGGGGAGCGTGCCGCCGAGGAGATAGGTGGCGACGGCCCAGGGCGAGAGCTGCCAGCGGACGGGCCGCGGCCGGTCGTCGGCGGCGGCGAGCGCCTTGAGCTCGTCCGCGAAGGCGTGTTCGGCGTGCGGACGCAGGGCCTCGGCGTTGGTTCCGACGCCGTTCTCCGCGTCGGCCGGGGCGGCCGCCCCGGTGTCGATTCCCGCACCGGGCACGGCGCTCGCGATGGTTTCGGACACGGTCATGGATCCCCCTCCAGATCGTTCGACCCGATGTGTGATCCACCGTGCACCATGCCACTGACAACGGACCGTCGCCGCAGGTCAGGGTCGTTGTCAGTGCGGCACCCTACCGTCGTGGGCATGGATACACAGGGGGTGCGCTGGACGGCGGATCAGGTGCTGGCTCTGGCTCCTGACGACGCCTCACGCAGAGCGGGTGGCAAGCTCGGCACGGCAGGGCCGTGGTCGGGCGCGGGCAGCAGCGGCGACGGGGCCGTCTGGGGTCTGTGCCGGGGCAGCGGCAGCAAGCCGTACCGCACGGTCGTCGACACCGCGGGCCCGGCGTATTCGTGCAGTTGCCCCAGCCGGAAGTTCCCGTGCAAGCACGCGCTGGGGCTGCTGTTGCTCTGGGCCGAGGGCGAAGAGGCCGTGGGCGGCGGCGACGCGCCGGACTGGGCGGAGCAGTGGCTGGAGGGCAGACGCAAGCGCGCCGAGGGCGCGCGGGCGCGCGAGACGGAGGGTCCTGGCCGGGCGGCCCCCGCCGATCCCGAGGCCGCGCGTCGCCGGGCGGAGCGCCGGGCGGCCCGGATCACCGCGGGCGCGGAGGAGTTGGAGCAGCGGCTGACCGATCTGCTGCGGGGTGGCCTGGCCTCGGCCGACCAGTCCGGATACGGCCTGTGGGAGGAGACCGCGGCCCGGATGGTCGACGCCCAGGCCCCCGGACTCGCGGGCCGGGTCAAGGAGTTGGGCGCGATACCGGGCTCGGGGCCCGGCTGGCCGGTCAGGCTCCTGGAGGAGTGCGCACTCACCCACCTCCTCGATCGTGCCTGGCTCTCCGTCGACCGGCTCCCCGCCCCGCTGGCGGCGACGGTCCGCACGCGGGTGGGCCTGACCGCGCCGGCGGAGGGCACTTCGGTGCGGGACCGCTGGCTGGTACTGGCCCAGTACGACTCCACGGACGGCAAGCTGACGACCCGTCGTATCTGGGTGCACGGGCGGGAGACCGGACGCACCGCGCTTCTCCTCTCTTTCGGGGCGGCGGGGC
This sequence comes from Streptomyces sp. NPDC059875, assembly GCF_042731085.1. Lineage (NCBI taxonomy): Bacteria > Bacillati > Actinomycetota > Actinomycetes > Kitasatosporales > Streptomycetaceae > Streptomyces > Streptomyces sp. NPDC059875. The sequence goes on along the minus strand of NZ_JBHWJZ010000009.1, from coordinate 225,650 downwards.
GCGCGCCCGAACTGGCCCTTCCGGTAGGTGTGGTGGTCGACGCCGCCCTCACCCTCCACGCGGGTGCGGGCGCGCTGCGGGCCGAGCTGGGCGAGCGGTTCTCGGCGCCCGCCCCGCTCGACACCCCGCCCCCGGGCGGCACGGTCGGTGACGCGCTCACCGCCTACGGCCTCGCCCTGCGCGAGGACCCCTGGCTGGACTCCTGGCCGGTGACGCTGGCCGATGTCGTCCCGATACCGACGGACCACGGCTGGCAGCTGGCCGACGCGGCGCCGGTCACGGGCGGCGGCGAGGCGCTGCCGCTCAGCGGTCCCGCGCTCGGGCGGCCCGGACTGTGGCGGCTCGCCGCGCTCTCCGGGGGCGGGCCCGTCACCGTCTTCGGGGAGTGCGGGCACCGCGGGTTCACCCCGCTCGCCGCCTGGTCCGCCGACGCCCCCGGCGAGACGGTCCCGCTCCACTGACTCCGTACGACCGCCCGACGACAGCCTGGAGGACCTCCATGGACGCCTGGGAAGAACTCGTCACCTCGGCGCTGCTCGGCACCGACCGCCGGCCGCCCGCGCTCCTCGGGGCGGCGGCCGGGGACGCGCCCGTCGCGCTGCTCGACGCCGCGGCGCGGCACACCGTACGGCGTAGGGCGGGGCTTCGGCCCGGGCCCGCCGGAGCGGTGCCGGAGCCCGCGTCCGAGGACGCCCGCAGGCCCCTGCCGGAGCCCGCCCGCCACCGGCTGGCCCAGCTCCTCGCCGGCCGCGCCGCGGCGGCTCCGTCCGGGGGGCGGCGCGGGGCGGCGCCCGACCTCGCGGAGTTGCTCCCGCAGTGGCTCGCCGCCGCCAACGAACACGGCTACAAGGCACCGGCCTCGGCCCTGCCCGCCCTTCTCGACGCCGCCCGAGCCCGTACGGATCTGCGGCCCCAGGCCCTGGTGCTGGCCGGACCGCGCGGGCTGTGGCTGGCCCGGCTGAACCCGGAGTGGAAGTTCGCCCTGCGCGGGGCGGGGGGAAGCTCCGCGCTCCCGGACCCCGGGGACGGCCAGGCGGTCCGGGAGCTGTGGGAGGAGGGCCTGTTCGCCGAGCGGGTCGCGCTGCTCGCGGCCGTACGGGCCGAGGACCCGGCGGCGGCCCTGGAACTGCTGCGTTCGACGTGGACGGCCGAGCGGGCCGAGGACCGACTGATGTTCCTGGACTCGTTGCGAGCCGGACTCTCCGGCGCGGACGAGGAGTTCCTGGAGACGGCCCTGTCCGACCGCAGTCGCAATGTGCGCTCGACGGCCGCCGAGCTGCTCTCCGCGCTGCCCGGCTCGGCGCTCGCGGGCCGGATGGCGGAGCGCGCCTCGTCCTGCGTCTCCCTCGACCGTACGGAAGGGGCCGAGACCGTCGTCGTCGAAGCGCCGCACGAATGTGACGAGGAGATGCAGCGGGACGGGCTGGTACCCACCCCGCCGGCGGGCCGGGGCGAGCGGTCGTGGTGGCTGGGCCAGCTGGTCGAGGCGGCGCCGCTGTCGTGCTGGCCGGCGCGGTTCGGGGGGCGGACGCCCGAGGAGATCGTCGCCCTGCCGGTGGCCGACGACTGGCAGGCGGAGCTGCACGCCGCCTGGTGCCGAGCGGCCGTCCGGCAACGGGACGCCGCCTGGTCCCGGGCCCTGCTCGGGACCCCGGCCGCCCCACCGGCGACCGGCCCCGGCATCGCGTCGCTCGCGGAGCGGGCGAAGCTGCTCTCGACGCTCCCGGACGAGGAACGGGCCCACTGGGTCGCCTCGTTCATCGCGGCGCACGGCCTGTCGGAGGCGTTCCAACTGCTCGGGGTGTGCACGGTGCCGTGGGCGGAACCGCTGGGCGGCGCGGTGATCGACGCCCTGGACATCGCCCGTGAGGCGGGTAGCTACCCCTGGAGCTTCAGCGGAGTGATGGGCCTGGCGGAACGCTGCCTCTCCCCGGACGCGGCACCCCAACTGGAGTCCCTGACGGCCCTCCCCACAGAACAGGAGGACGCCTCCCCAGGAGCCGGCGGCTACTGGTCCGAGGCGTTCCAACGCCTGGTGTCGACGCTGCGCCTCCGCGCAGCGATGCGAGCGGAACTGTCCCCTTGACCCGGCCGCCCGCCCGCCGTCCAGCGGAAGGCACGGTCCGTCGGTCGCGACGGCACCGCCGCTGCGCGGCTCGGCACCCGGGTGGCCTGGCGACCCCGCGCCAGGCTGCCGGGAACACCCGGCGGCCCGGGGCGGCCCCCCTCGCCCCCGTCACCCTCCGTCGCCGGACGGCTACGCCGCCTCGCGGACGTTCGCGTTGACCCAGTCGACGATCGACGCCGTCGTCGCGCCCGGGGTGAAGATCTCCGCCACGCCCTTCTCCTTCAGCGGTGCGATGTCCGCGTCCGGGATGATGCCGCCGCCGAAGACCTTGATGTCCTCCGCGTCGCGCTCCTTCAGGAGCTCCAGGACCTTCACGAAGAGCGTGTTGTGCGCGCCCGACAGGATCGAGAGGCCGATCGCGTCGGCGTCCTCCTGGATCGCCGTGTCCACGATCTGCTCAGGCGTCTGGTGCAGCCCCGTGTAGATGACCTCCATGCCGGCGTCGCGCAGCGCACGCGCGATCACCTTGGCCCCGCGATCGTGGCCGTCGAGACCCGGCTTGGCCACCACCACGCGGATCGGACCGGTCACACCCATCACTGCCTCCACATGCGACCCCCGCGCCTATCTGCCGGGGAGGTGAACGAACGTTATCGCCAGCATCCCGCACGCGCCTGTTTCGCGGTGGGCAGCGAGGGGGAAATCACACGGTGGGACATTGTTCGCTCTGCGCCGGACCCTCCCGGGCCCTCCTCCTGGGCCCACCAGCCGCAAACGGGTCGTGCGCAAGGGAGCCGCAACGGGGTCGTCGTACCTCCGCGCCGTCAGCCGCACGGCACGGAGGTACGACGCACCGCAGTACCGTTCGGCGCCCGCGTGCCGTTCGGGAGGTCGCCCCATGGAGCTCACCAAGGTCACGACTGCGCTGAAGGCCAACGCCCTGGAGCTGGCGATCCTCACCGGCCATCTGATCCTCTACCCCTCCGGGATCGTCCCCGAGCGCCCCGGGCCCGCCCGGAGCCCGGAAGACGCGGAAAACCCCGGCGGCCCGGGAGCCGGCGCCGAACGCCCGGTCGTCCTCCTCCACGGCTTCGTCGACAACCGTTCGGTCTTCGTCCTCCTGCGCCGCGCCCTCACCCGGCACGGTCGTCGCCCTGTCGAGTCGTTCAACTACTCTCCGCTCACGTTCGACCTCCGCACCGCCGCCGACCTGCTGGGCCGCCACGTGGAGGCGCTCTGCGCCCGCACCGGCCACCACGAGGTCGACATCGTCGGCCACAGCCTGGGCGGCCTCATCGCCCGTTATTACGTACAGCGCCTGGGCGGTGACGCACGGGTGCGCACGCTGGTCATGCTCGGCACCCCGCACGCCGGCACCACCGCCGTCCCGTGGGTCGGAGCCCATCCCCTGATCCGCCAGATGCGCCCCGGCTCCGAGGTGCTGGGGGAGCTGGCCGAGCCCGCGCCGGGCTGCCGTACGCGCTGTGTCAGCTTCTGGAGCGATCTCGACCAGGTGATGGTCCCGGTGGAGACCGCGCGGCTCGACCACCCCGATCTGCTGGTGCACAACGTGCGCGTCAGCGGGATCGGCCATCTCGCCCTGCCCGTCCATCCGACCGTCGTGGCCGGGATCCTGCAGGCCCTCGACGACGAGGACACGGCCGGCGCCACGCCCGGAGCCGAGCCCGGAGCCGCGTCCGTGGCGTGATCCCCCGCGCCCCCGCCCCGGCGCGCGACCCGGCGCACTTCTCGGCACACGAATGCCTGACGGGCCGCCAGGAGGTGTCTGTTCTTCGAACGTTCCTCGAACACAGAGCCAAAGCTCTTCCCCGAGCCCACCGAAACACGGCCGATTGCCCGTTTCCTGCGGACCCAGAACCCTTCGAAGATTGTCGCTTGCGTATACCGCCGGGTACAGTCGCGCCACTGCTTAACCCCGGGACACCCCTCTGCGGGCCCGCCCCGGACTGGTCCTGCCGCCGAGGCGAGAGAGAAGTTGGTGAACGACCAGCACCCCCACGCCGGGTACGTCGGAGACGACGCCCACAGCACCGGCGGCTTCGCCACGGACCCGCTCTTCGGCGCCCTCCCGGGCGACTACGAGGCGGGCCACAGCGGCCAGTACGACACCACTCAGTGGAGCGGCAGCCACCAGTGGGACGCCGGCACGTACGACGCCTACGTCGCACAGCAGCCGATGACGCAGCAGTACGACACCACGGGCCAGTACGACACCACCGGTCAGTACGCCACGACCGGCCAGTACGACACGACCGGCCAGTGGGACGCCACCGCCTGGAGCGAGGCGCAGCAGACCGGGCAGTACGAGACCGCGCACTTCACCTCGTACGACACCACCGGCCAGTGGACGACCCCCACCTTCGAGACCGGTACGTACGACGCCACCGCGTGGAACTACGCCGCGCCGGAGCAGGACGTCCTGGTCGCCGACCCCGTCGTTCCGCAGCAGTACACCCCCACGTACGACTTCGTCGCGGAGCCGCAGGCCGAGCAGGCGGACGAGCAGCCCGTAGAGCTCCCCGTCGAGCACACCGCGCAGTTCGAGGCCGTCACGCAGGACGAGACGTACGACGACCCGTACGCCGACGGGTTCACGTACGAGTACAGCTATGAGCCCCCGGCGGAGTCCGAGGAGCCGGCCGTCGAGGTCCTCACGGAGTCCGCGGCCACCGCGACGGCCACCGCCGCCGCCCGCCCGGTGCGCCGTTCCTCCGGTGGCAGCCGCGGCCGACGCCGTACGCCCGCCAAGCGCTCCGCGCTCCTGACCGTCGCCGTCCCGTCCGCCTGCGTCATGGGCGTCGCCGGGATCGCGGCCGCCTCGGTCGGCGGGCTCGCCGACGCCGACACCAAGGACGACACGACGACGCTCGCCGCCGCCGACCCCGCCTCGGTCAAGCCGGTCGCCGCCAACAACGAGTTGGACACTCAGCTGGCCGCGCTCAGCGCCGACGCCCGCGACTTCGGCGACCGCGCCAGCCGCACCCAGGAGCGCATCGACCTCAAGGAGCGCCAGGAGGCGGAGCGGAAGAAGCGCGAGGAGGAGGCGGCCCGCAAGGAGGCGCTGCGTCCCAAGTTCGCGCTTCCGGTGAAGCTGCACGAGCTCAGCGCGCGCTACGGACAGGCCGGCGTCAACTGGATGTCCGTGCACACCGGCATCGACTTCCCGGTCCAGTACGGCACCAAGGTGATGGCCGCGACCGACGGCACCGTCCGGACCCAGTACAACAGCGCCTACGGCAACATGGCGATCGTGACCGCCGCGGACGGCACCGAGACCTGGTACTGCCACCTGAGCAGCACCAAGATCCGCTCGGGCAAGGTCAAGGCCGGTGACGTCATCGCGTACTCCGGCAATTCCGGCAACTCCACCGGCCCGCACCTCCACTTCGAGGTCCGGCCGGGCGGCGGGGCGGCGATCGACCCCGAGGCGTGGCTGCGCGGCCACGGCCTCAGCCCCACCGGCTGACACAGTCGTACGCATGCACGGGAGAGGGCCCCGGCCGAACAGCCGGGGCCCTCTCCCGTATCCGTCCTACAGCTTCTCGACCGGCGCGTACCGCAGCAGCAGCCGCTTGGGCTTCTCGTCGCCGAAGTCGATCGTCGCCTGCGCGTCGGCTCCGACGCCCGTCACCTGCATGACCGTGCCGAGGCCGAACTGGTCGTGCGTGACGCGGTCGCCCACCTGGAGTGCGATCACCGGCTTGTCGGTGGTGCGGCGGGTGGCGAAGCCCGAAGGGCCCGAGCGCGCGCGGGAGGAGGAGAGCGACGAGGTGATCCCCGAGGTCGGCCCGGCCGGCTTGACCATGGGGCCGGTGCGCTTCCACTCCAGATACGTCGCCGGAATCTCCTCCAGGAAGCGCGAGGCCGGGTTGTACGAGGGCTGGCCCCAGGCGCTGCGCATCGAGGAGCGGGTCAGATACAGCCGCTCGCGGGCGCGCGTGATGCCCACGTACGCCAGGCGCCGCTCCTCCTCCAGCTCCTTGGCCTGGCCGAGCGCGCGCATGTGCGGGAAGACGCCGTCCTCCATGCCGGTCAGGAACACCACCGGGAACTCGAGGCCCTTGGCGGTGTGCAGGGTCATCAGCGTGATGACTCCGGACCCCTCCTCGTCCTCGTCGGGGATCTGGTCGGAGTCGGCGACGAGCGCGACCTGCTCCAGGAACTCCGAGAGGGTCCCGCCCTCTTCTCCGCGCTCCTGCTCGAACTCCAGGGCCACGGCGGCCAGTTCCTGGAGGTTCTCGATCCGGGTCTCGTCCTGCGGGTCGGTGGAGGCCTGCAGCTCGGCGAGGTACCCGGTCCGCTCCAGTACGGCTTCGAGGACGACCGCCGGGCCGGCGCCGGAGTCGACGACCGTACGGAGCTCCTCCATGAGGGTGTTGAAGCGCTTGACGGCGTTCGCGGAGCGGGCCGCCATGCCGTACGCCTCGTCGACCCGCTTCAGCGCCTGCGGGAACGTGATCTTCTCCCGGAGGGAGAGGGCGTCGATCATCGCCTCGGCGCGGTCGCCGATGCCGCGCTTGGGCACGTTCAGGATCCGGCGCAGCGGGACGTTGTCCTCGGGGTTGGCGAGGACGCGCAGGTAGGCGAGGACGTCGCGGACCTCCTTGCGCTCGTAGAAGCGCACACCGCCGACGACCTTGTAGGGCAGGCCGACGCGGATGAAGATCTCTTCGAAGACACGGGACTGGGCGTTGGTCCGGTAGAAGACGGCGACGTCGCCGGCCTTCGCGTCGCCCGCGTCCGTGAGCCGGTCGATCTCGTCGGCGACGAACTGGGCCTCGTCGTGCTCGGTGTCGGCGACGTAGCCGGTGATCTGCGCGCCCGCGCCCGCGTTGGTCCACAGGTTCTTGGGGCGGCGGCTCTCGTTGCGCTCGATGACGGCGTTGGCGGCGGAGAGGATGGTCTGCGTCGAGCGGTAGTTCTGCTCAAGCAGGATCGTCGTCGCGTTCGGGTAGTCCTCCTCGAACTGGAGGATGTTGCGGATGGTCGCGCCGCGGAAGGCGTAGATCGACTGGTCCGCGTCACCGACGACGCACAGCTCGGCCGGCTCCAGGTCCTCGTAACCGGTGCCGACCAGCTCCCGTACGAGGGTGTACTGGGCGTGGTTGGTGTCCTGGTACTCGTCGACGAGCACGTGGCGGAAGCGGCGGCGGTAGTGCTCGGCGACGTCCGGGAACGCCTGGAGCAGGTGGACCGTCGTCATGATGATGTCGTCGAAGTCCAGGGCGTTGGCCTCGCGCAGCCGCGCCTGGTACATCCGGTACGCCTCGGCGAGCGTCTTCTCGAAGCCGTCGACGGCCTGGTCGGCGAAGGTCTCCTCGTCGATCAGCTCGTTCTTCAGGTTCGAGATCTTGGCGCTGAAGGACTTCGGCGGGAACTTCTTCGGGTCGAGGTCCAGGTCGCGGCAGACCAGCGCCATCAGGCGCTTGGAGTCCGCGGCGTCGTAGATCGAGAAGGAGGACGTGAAGCCGAGCTTCTTCGACTCGCGGCGCAGGATGCGGACGCAGGCGCTGTGGAACGTCATGACCCACATGGCGTTGGCGCGCGGGCCGACGAGGTGCTCGACGCGCTCCTTCATCTCGCCGGCGGCCTTGTTGGTGAAGGTGATCGCCAGTATCTGGCCGGGGTGCACGTGCCGGGTGGCCAGGAGGTGGGCGATGCGGTGGGTGAGCACCCGGGTCTTGCCGGAGCCGGCGCCCGCGACGATGAGCAGCGGGGTGTCGGTGTGGACGACGGCTGCGCGCTGCTGTTCGTTCAGCCCCTCCAGGAGCGCGGCGGCGTCCACGACGGGGCGGGCGGCTCCGTCGCGGTAGTACGCGTCCCTGGCCGGCGGCGCGTCGAAGCGCCCCTCGAAGAGGTCGTGCGGGACCTCCTCCGCGGCCGGGGTGCCGTGGGCGTGGTGCTCGTCGTCCTCGGGCGGGGGCGGAGGCTCCTCCGAGGAGTGGTTCTGGAGGCTCGCCAGGAAGCTGTCGTCAAAGAGGCTGCTCATCGCTTAACGAGTCTAGGCCGCCGCACCGACAGCCCGCCGCCACCTCCCGAAGTGACCGGAATCTTACGGAGGGTGACAGTCCGCTTCAGGTCACGAAAATGTATCGGGCATATCGAACATCGGCCTTCACAGCCGCCCCACGGGTTGGCTAGCGTGCTCGCCCAAGCAGCCCGTCCCCTCCGGCGGCGAATCGCGCCGAGCGGGCCGCCCACGCCGATCCGGCCCTGTCCGAAGCCAGTTGGGCCCGCACATGTCGGCGGCCACGGAAGGAGATGCCGGTCTTGGCGTCCCATCGCAAGCCGCGCAGCACACGTCCGCACTCCCCCGCCGTCGGGGTCACGACGGCCGCCATCGCCTCCGTCACGCTGCTGTCCACGCAGAGTGCCCAGGCCGCACCGGCTGCACCGGCGAAGCCGACGGTGGAGGAGATCCAGAAGAAGGTCGACGACCTCTACCGGCAGGCCGGCACGGCCACGCAGGAGTACAACCGGGCCAAGGAGGCCACCGACCAGCAGCGCCGCAAGGTCGACCGGATCCTCGACGACGTGGCCAAGCGGACGGACTCGATCAACGAGTCCCGCCGCGCGCTCGGCTCGTACGCGGCGGCGCAGTACCGCGCGGGGGCGGTCGGCCCGACCGCCGCGCTGATCTTCGCCGACAGCCCGCAGTCGTACTTCGACCAGACCCACCTCATGGACCGGCTCTCCGAGCGGCAGCGCAGCGCGGTGGCGGACTACGAGGGCAAGCGCGCCGCGGCGGCGAAGCAGCGGGCGGAGGCGACGAAGAGCCTGGAGACCCTCACCGAGTCACAGGCGACGCTGCGCACGAGCAAGCAGACCGTCCAGCGGAAGCTGGCGGAGGCGCGGACGCTCCTGGCCCGGCTGACGGCCGAAGAGAAGGCCCGGCTCGCGGAGCTGGAGCGCAAGCGGGAGGCCGAGGCGCGGCGCAAGGCGGAGGAGCGGGCGAAGGCCGAAGCGGCGGCCAAGGCCGAGGCGGAGGCCGAGGCCGAGCGGCGCAGGCAGGAGGAGGCGCCCCAGGAGCCGGCCGAGCCGCCGACGACCGGAGGGTCGACCGGCTCGACGTACGCGGCGAAGGCGGAGAAGGCGCTGGCGTTCGCCCGGGCCCAGATCGGCAAGCCGTACGTATGGGGCGCGACGGGCCCGAGCTCGTACGACTGCTCGGGGCTGACCCAGGGCGCCTGGAAGGCCGCGGGCGTCGACCTGCCGCGCACCACCTGGGACCAGGTGGAGGTGGGGACCCGGGTCGCGACGGCGGATCTGCTCCCCGGCGATCTCGTCTTCTTCTACGACGACATCAGCCACGTCGGCCTGTACATCGGCGGCGGCAAGATGATCCACGCGCCGAAGCCGGGTGCCAACGTCCGCGAGGAGTCGATCTACTACATGCCGATCTACGGGAGCGTGCGCCCGGCCTGAGCCGTCTCGTCAGGTCCAGAGCGTGGCGATGAAGATGTTGGCCACGGTCAGGCCGCCGACCGCGCCGAAGAGGCCCTTGGCGACCTTCTCCTCGTCCCGCTTCACGTACACGAGGGCGAGGATGACGACCAGGACCAGCAGCTTGATGCCGACCTTCAGGTTGTTGACGGCCTGGTCGTCCGCCTGGTTGAGGCCGACCAGGGCGACGCCGGTGATCAGCATCGTCAGCGCGCCGTGCAGCATCGCGGGGGTGAAGCGGGCCGTACCCGCGCCCATCGCCTTCATCTGGGTGAGGAATCCGCCGAGGAGCGAGGCGATACCGATGATGTGCAGAGCGACGAAGACATTGATGAGTACGTCCATGGGGCGGAGCCTAACCGGACCGTAGCACCGCTGTTCGGCCGGGTCCAGCCGGTCCGGCGCATCGGTCAGGGGCGGGCCGGAATACGGCACCCACCCGCCGCCCGCGGCGGAAGCGAACGGTCCCGGAGCGCCAACTGGCGCCAATAGCGGTCAACTCCCCTCGCCGCCGCGACGCCGAGGTTTAGCGTCCTCCCCCAGGTGGCCGGCTCCCCACCACCGTCGGTCCTTCCGGCGGCAGTCGGCCGCCCCCGCCGAGAAATCCGGCGGTGGGCCGTCTCCCCTGTGCGGTCCATCGCCGGACCCGGCGGGCACCGACCCCCACAGGGAGAGGATGTGACCCGCCCTCGTGGCAGCTCACCGGAAGCCCAGGAACTCGCCCCTCGGTGGTCAGGCGGCACGGACCGCCGCCACGCTCGCCCTCGCCTCCGCGGCCACGGCGACCGTCTTCGAGGGCTCCGGGCACGCCGAGCCCGGGCTCACCCCCGCGCAGGTCAAGGCGAAGGTCGACCGGCTGTACCAGGAGGCCGAGGTGGCCACCGAGAAGTACAACGGGGCGAAGGAGAAGGCGCAGGAGGCGCGGGGCGCGCTCGACCGGCTGCGCGACGAGGCCGCCCGCAGGACCGATCGCCTCAACACCGCCCGCGCCGGGCTCGGTTCCATGGCGGCGGCGCAGTACCGTTCCGGCGGCCTCGATCCGGCCGTCCAGCTCGCCCTGACCTCCGACCCGGACCAGTACCTGGCGCGGGCCGCGCTCGCGGAGAAGGCCGGGGACCGGCAGGCGGCGGCGATCGCCTCCGTACGGCGTGAGCTCGCCGGGATCGGGCAGCTCCGCGCCGAGTCGACGGAGCGGCTGACCCGGCTGCGCGGTCACGAGGCCGAACTGCGGCGGCAGAAGACGGCCGTGCAGGGCAAGCTCGCGGAGGCGCGGACGCTGCTGGCTCGGCTGACCGCCGTGGAGCGGGCGCGGTACGAAGCGACGGCGGCCGGTGCGGGGCGGAGCGGTACGGGCGGGGCAACGGGTGCGGCCGCGGACCGGGCCGACCGGGCCACCGTGGCGAGGGGTCCGGTCACGGCGCCGAACGGCCGGGCCGCCCAGGCGATCTCCTTCGCCAGGGACCAACTCGGCAAGCCGTACGTGTGGGGGGCGACGGGCCCTTCGGGGTACGACTGCTCGGGCCTGACGCAGGCCGCCTGGCGCTCCGCCGGGGTGTCGCTGCCCCGTACGACGTACACGCAGATCAACGCCGGGCAGCGGGTGTCGCGCTCCGAACTGGCCCCGGGTGACCTGGTGTTCTTCTACTCGGGCATCACCCACGTCGGGCTGTACATCGGTGGCGGGCAGATGATCCACGCGCCCCGGCCGGGCGCCCCGATCCGGATCGCGCCGATCGACGAGATGCCGTTCGCCGGGGCGACACGGGTGGCGTGAGGGGGAAATCCCTTGACCTTTGGATAGCGGCGCTATCTACTATAGGTAGTGCCGCTATCCAATCGTGGAGAGGACAAGCCGTGCCCACGCTCCCCTGGACCGTTCCGCACCCGGCCCGCCCCGGCACGGAGGCTCAGGTCATGGCCTCCCGCTTCGAGGTGCGCTCCCTGAAGGACGTCCCCCGTTTCTTCCTCCGGTCGCTCAGCGCCTGGCGGCAGGTGAAGTCGGCGCCGGGCGCCCTGGGCGCCTCGCTGATCGCCCAGCCGCTGAAGCGGACCTTCTACACGCTCTCGGCATGGGAGGACCGCGACGCCCTGTACGCGTACGCCCGCGCCGAGCCCCACCGCTCGATCATGAGCGGACTGCGCTCGACGATGCGCGACTCCACCTTCACCTTCTGGCAGGTACCGGTGGAGCAGCTGCCGATCGGCTGGGACGAGGCCAAGCGGCGACTCGCCGACGAAGCGGCGAAGAAGCCGGCCTCCTAGGAGTCGGCTCGGGCCCGGACGGCGGCCGCCTCAGACCAGCCGGCGGGCGGTCGCCCAGCGGGTCAGCTCGTGGCGGTTGGAGAGCTGCAGCTTGCGCAGGACCGCCGAGACATGCGACTCGACCGTCTTCACCGAGATGTAGAGCTGCTTGGCGATCTCCTTGTACGCGTACCCCCGGGCGATCAGCCGCAGCACCTCACGCTCCCGCTGGGTGAGCCGGTCGAGGTCCTCGTCCACCGGCGGGGCGTCGGTGGAGGCGAAGGCGTCGAGCACGAAGCCGGCCAGTCGCGGGGAGAAGACCGCGTCGCCCTCCTGGACACGGAAGATCGAGTCGACCAGGTCGGTGCCGGTGATCGTCTTGGTGACGTAACCGCGAGCGCCGCCCCGGATCACCCCGATCACGTCCTCCGCCGCGTCGGAGACCGAGAGGGCCAGGAACCGCACCGGGTCCTCGGGCGCCGCCATCAGGCTCGCGCAGCGGCGCAGCACCTCGACCCCGCCGCCGCCCGGCAGGTGCACGTCGAGCAGGACGACCTCGGGGCGGGTGGCGGTGATCACCGTGACCGCCTGGTCGACGTCGGCGGCCTCGCCGACCACCTCGACGCCGGTGACTTCGGTCCGGCCGATCTCGGCCTGCACGCCCGTGCGGAACATCCGGTGGTCGTCGACGAGCACGACCCGCACCCGGCGCTCCGTGGTCTGCGCCCCCGTCGTCCCGGTCCCGGTCTCGTCGCTCATGCGTCCGCCCTCTCCATCTCGAGCTCCACTTCGGTGCCTCCGCCCGGCACGGACCGCAGCCGGGCCGAACCGCCGTTGCGCTGCATCCGGCCGATGATCGATTCTCTTACGCCCATCCGGTCGTCGGGCACGGAATCGAGGTCGAAGCCGGGTCCCCGGTCCCGAACGGAGACGAAGACCGTGCGGCCCTCGACCTCGGCGTAGACCTGCACCGCCCCTCCCTCGCCACCGTACTTCGCTGCGTTGACCATCGCCTCGCGCGCGGCCTGCATCTGCGCGGCCAGTTTCTCGTCGAGCGGGCAGTCGCCCACGACGACGACCTCCAGCGGGACGCCGTGCTTGTCCTCGACCTCGGCGGCGGCCCTCTTCACCGCCTCGGCGAGGGTCTCGGGCTCCTCGCCCTCGTCCTTGCCGGTGCCCTCCGGCTTGTACAGCCAGTTCCGCAGCTCCCGCTCCTGGGCGCGGGCGAGCCGGCGCACCTCACCGGGCTCGTCCGCGTTGCGCTGGATCAGCGTGAGCGTGTGCAGCACGGAGTCGTGGACATGGGCCGCAACCTCGGCACGCTCCTGGGCGCGGATGCGCATGGTCCGCTCCTCGGAGAGGTCCTGCGACATCCGCACCAACCAGGGTCCGGCGAGGAGCGCGATGCCGGTGAGCACCGCTATCGCGGCGGTCAGCGCCGTGCCCAGCTGGGCCGCTGAGCCTCTGACCACCATGAAGACCGTCAGTCCCATGCCGACGAGGGCGACTCCGGCGAAGCCGCGGGCGAGCTGCAGGGTGCGCCGACGGCGGCCCGTCTCCGTCCAGCTGGCCCGGCGGGCGTTGTCCGCCTGCCGCCACACGAGCACCACGCCGACGCCGATCAGGAGCGTCGGCCAGACGTAGCGGTCCGTCTGATTGCCCCAGTCGATGTTGCCCGCGAAGATCGCGGCGCCGATCGCCAGCGCGATCAGCGCGAAGACCTGGCCCCGGTCGGGCTTGCGCAGCCTGCGCCGGCCGTCGGGGGTGGTCTCGAACACGGGCCGGGGCGCGGAGCGGCCGCCGACGCCGAGCGGGACGACGATCCAGAAGACCGCGTACAGCAGCGCGCCGAGGCCGTCCGCGAGGAGCAGGGCCGCGAACAGGGCACGGACCCAGACGACGGGCAGCCCCAGATGTCCCGCGAGGCCGCGCGCGACACCGCCGAGCCACCGGCCGTCGGCGCTCCGGTAGAGCTTGCGCACGGGCGGTTCGTCGGTCTCGGTGACGCGGGCGGCTGCTGGCATGGACCGATCGTCACATGTGCGGGCGGGCGTGGACATCAGGGTCGGCCCTGAGATCGCCCCTAGGAAGCGGCCCCTAGGAGCTTCTCGGGGTGGATCGCCCGCCGAATATCAGGGTCGGGCCAGGGTCGGCCCCGGTGCCGCGGCGGGGCGGCGGCCGTCACCATGGACGCATGACGAGTTCGACGCCTTCCCACCACGAGGCCCCGCCGCCGGCGGAGGCCCCGCCCGTCGTGCCCTTGCGGCGCTCGCGGCGGCACAAGGTCGTGGCCGGTGTGTGCGGCGGCCTCGGCCGGCACTTCGATCTCGATCCGGTGATCTTCCGGATCGCGGTCGGCGTGCTGTCCGTGACCGGCGGCATCGGGCTGATCTTCTACGGCTTCGCATGGCTGCTCCTCCCGCTCGCGGGCGAGGAGGAGAACGAGGGCCGCAGACTGCTCTCCGGCCGGGTCGACGGGGCGGCGCTCGCGGCGGTGCTGATGGCGCTGGTCGGCTGTGGCATCTTCCTCTCGATGCTCGGGAACGGCGGGACGCTGGCGTTCGCGATGATGCTGTCGATAGCGGTGTGCGGCGCCGCGGTCTGGTCGCAGCGGCGCATGCAGGCGGTCGGCGGTGACGCCGAGGGCCGGATGGACACGGCGACCGCCCAGGCGGTCGCCGAGGCGCCGCCGGAGGCGAAGGCCCCGCCCCTGCTGGAGTTCCCGTCCTGGTGGAAGGACCCGATAGTCAAGGACGGCTCGACCGGCAGGATCGCCGTCGGCTATCTCTGGGGCCCGCACGGGGTGGTGGACAAGGACGGCCGGCTCGAGAACGGCGAGATCCCGGTGCCCGGCAGCCAGTGGGGCACGGACCGAGCGGACGCCGGGCGGCGGCCCGTGGCGGCGGCGGTCCGGCGCGGCCCGCGCTCCATCGGCGGCCTGCTGTTCCTGCTCGCGCTGCTGGCCGGCGGCCTCGGTACGGGCCTGTCCTGGGAGACCCATCCGCTCGGGACCAGCCTGCAGATCGGACTGGTCGCCGCGCTGGGCGTGTTCGGCCTCGGCCTGGTGGTCAGCAGCTTCCTCGGCCGGACCGGTTTCGGCACGATCTTCCTGACCGTGGTCACCGCGGGTCTGCTCGCCGTGGCGGCGGCGCTGCCGAAGGAGATCTCCACCGACTGGGCCCGTACGACCTGGAAGCCCGCGTCGGTCGCCGCCGTACAGCCCCGCTACGAACTGGGCACGGGCGTCGGCACGCTCGATCTGTCCCGTCTCGCGATCCCCGCCGGGACGACGGTCGACACCGAGGCCGAAGTCGGCGCCGGCAAGCTCGAAGTGATCGTCCCGAAGAACGTCACGGTGAAGCTGCGGGCCCAGGTGGGTCTGGGCGATCTCCAGCTGCCGCAGCAGGCACCCGGCGACATCGACATCGCGCCGGACCGCGACGAGACCCGGACGCTCGCCCCTCCGGAGGGCACCGCCCCGGCCGGAACGCTGGACCTCTCGCTGGAGGTCGGTCTCGGACAGGTGGAGGTCACCCGTGCTGCTTCATGAGTTCCGTCCCGGCCGGCTGATCGCCGGCGCGACCGCGCTCACCCTGGCCGTCCTCTACGCGGGCGACGCGGCCGACGCCTGGGCGACCCCCTGGTACGGAGTGCTCCCGATCCTCTGCGGCGGCCTGGGCACGGCCGCCCTCGCGACCTGGGTCGCCTACCGCCTGCGGCGCCGCTCGGCGAGGACGGCGTCGAGCGAGAACATGGAGGCGCCGGCGAGCACGAGCGGCAGCCAGGACATCAGGTAGGCGAGGTCGTTCCCGTAGTAGTACGGGTCGGTCTGCCAGCTCACGGTCAGCCACAGGCTCAGCGAGATCAGCGCGCCGCCGAGCGCGGCCAGCCGGGCGAGCAGGCCCACCAGTGTCCCGATGCCGACGGCGAGCTCGCCGAAAGCGATGGCGTAGCCGAACCCGACGGGGCTGTTGAGCGCCAGATCCACGAGGGCGGGGATGGCCGAGGTGTCCCGGACGCCGCGCATCATCTCGCCGATGGACCCGCTGCCGGTGTCGGACATGAAGGCGGAATCGGTGAGCTTGTCGAGCCCGGCGTAGATGAAGGTGATCCCGAGGAAGAGCCTCAGCGGCAGCAGGGCGTAGCGCGAGGCGGATTCCTTCCACCGGGCGACCCGGCCGGATCCACCCGGGCCGCCGTAACCGCCGTAGCCGCCGCCTCCGCTTCCGTACGCCCCGGTCGTCCCGTGCATTCGTTCTGACATCGCCGGCCTGCCTCTCCGCGCCTCTGTCCGCAGAACCGATTGTCTCCGGACCCCCTGCATGGGGATACGCGAGGAACGCCAGGAGAGTTCAGAGGAGCTCGGTCGGCTCAGTCGACGACGTCGATCGTGACCCGGTTCGTCTCCACACCCGAGGCCGTCACCACCCACACCTCGACCCGCCCCGGCTCCACGTCCACGGGGAGCGGGACGGTCAGGGAGGAGTCCGTCGGGTTGGCGAAGCCGCCGGGGACAGGGACCAGCGGGACGTGTGCGTGGACGGATCCGATGCGCACGACCAGTCGGGTCAACGGGTCGGGGCCGTTCGCGCCGGCCGGGACGAAGCCGGTCCCCCGGATCTCGATGTCGTCGCCCGTACGGATCGGGGCGTCCAGATCGCCCGCCTCGCGGGACCGGACGACGGAGAGGACGGCGGGCCGGCCGCCCTCCACGCACTTCACGGCGAGATAGCCGACCGCCGCGGCCGCGACGAGAAGGACCAGGGACCAGGGCAGACCGGGCAGCCGGTCGGGTTCGCGGCCGAGCCGCACGGCGCCGACGACGAGGGCGGCGGCCGACACCAGGACGTACGCGACGTCGGTGAGGCAGGCCCGCCCGTTGTCGTCGCAGAGGAGGTCGGCGGCGCGGGGGCGGTCGGCGCGGACCTTCTGCAGCCGCTGCCCCACGACGCGTACCCACACGATCCGGCGGGTGGCGACGGCGACCGCCGACGTCAGGGTGAAGAGGGCCAGCAGTCCGGCCCCGTGGGAGATCCGAAGCCCGGTCCGGTCGGCGCCGGTGACCAGGCGCAGGGCCAGGAAGAGCACGGCGTAGACGGCGAAGAGCAGCCAGCCGGCCGCGACCGCGCGGGAGGTGGAGAGCCGGTTGTCCTCGCCGATCAGCGGGGCGAGGACCCCGCCGCGTGCCCGGTGGGCGTGCGCGGCACCGGTCAGCGGCACGGCGAGGAGAAGTGCGGCGACCAGGCCGGCCGTGCGCGCTCCCGTCCATCCCGTGCCGATCGCGGTGAGCGCCTGGCCGAGGAGGAGGGCGAGGACCGCGCCCCACACGGCGCCGAGGGTGGCGCGCCGGACCCGCCGGAGCCAGGCCTCGCCGGCCTCGCGGCCCCGCGCGGCGACGGTCCGGGCCGACTGGGCGAGCTCGTCGGAGACCCACTGCCGGGAGGCCCCCGGCGAGTGCGCGACGGCCGCGGGCACGCCCTGACCTTCGGCGAGCTCGTCCCGCCGGGCGAGGAAGGCGGCGACCGCCCGCCGGTGACCCGCGCGCCCGCCCTGTGCGCACCGCACGTGGTCACCGCACTGTCTCGCCTCTTGCACCGCCACGGCGTTCACTTCCCGATCTTCCCGATCATGCCGATCTTCCCGGCCCATCCGTCAACTGGCCGTTGAGTCCTGGGAATTGTGCCGCACCCAAGAGCCTCTCGGTCGCTCCGAGCGCCCCGCGCGAGAGTGATTGAACCGTCATCACATTGACGTAAGGACAGCTAAGGCCACGTTCTACGACAGCAGTTCGGGTTCCGCGCGGCTGATCCGGCGCCACAGCGGCTGGTAGTTGATCCAGGCCGCGAGATCGGTGCCGAGCTGTTCACGGGTGGCCACCGCCTCACGGTGCCCGATCGGCACGGGCTTGCCCGCGGCCCGCGCGGCCAGCTGCACCTTGGCGCACCGTTCCATCGCGATGAACCACCAGGCGGCCGCGTCGACCGAGGTCCCGACGGTCAACAGCCCGTGATTGCGCAGCACGATCGCCTTGTACGGGCCGAGCCCGGCGGCGATCCGCCGGCCCTCCTCCCGGTCGACGGCGACCCCGGTGTACGCGTCGTAGAGCGCGTGATCCTGGTAGAAGCCGCAGGCCTCCTGCGTGATCGGCTCGATCAGTTCGCCGAGGGCCGCGAGCGCCCGCCCGTAGGTGGAGTGGCTGTGCGCGACGGCGACGACATCGGGCCGTGCCCGGTGCACCTCGGCGTGGACGGCGAAGGCCGCCTGGTTGACAAGTGAGCCGCCCTGCACGACCTGCCCGTCCCCGTTGACCAGCACGAGGTCGCTCGCGGTCAGCCCGTCGAAGGGGGCGCCGAAGGGGTTCACCCAGAAACAGTCGTCGTACTCGGGGTCCCGGGCGGTGACATGACCGGACACGCCCTCCTCGTACCCGAACCGTCCGAAGAGTCTGAGCGCGCCCGCGAGTCTCTGCTTGCGGTACGTCCGCTCCTCCTCGACGGTCGTGTGGACGGGAGGCATCGCGACGTGGAGCTGCTCGACGGGTACGGGTGCCGGTGTCTCGCTCATGCGCGGGAAGGTAACGCCGGGCCGCGCAACTGACCAGAGAGATCACACGCCGAACCCGCCGAACACTCGGAACACTCGGAACACTCGGAACACGACGAAACCGCCGCCCCCGGATGGTGGGGGCGGCGGCTTCACACACGTACGGGAGTCTCCGGAGCGACTACTCCCACTCGATGGTGCCCGGCGGCTTGCTCGTCACGTCGAGCACCACGCGGTTCACATCGGCGACCTCGTTGGTGATCCGGGTCGAGATCTTCGCCAGGACGTCGTACGGCATCCGCGTCCAGTCCGCCGTCATGGCGTCCTCGGAGGAGACGGGGCGCAGCACGATCGGGTGGCCGTAGGTACGGCCGTCGCCCTGCACGCCCACGGAGCGCACATCGGCGAGCAGCACGACCGGGCACTGCCAGATGTCACGGTCGAGACCGGCGGCCGTCAGCTCCTCGCGGGCGATGGCGTCGGCCTCGCGCAGCAGGTCCAGACGTTCCTTGGTGACCTCGCCGACGATGCGGATACCGAGGCCCGGGCCCGGGAAGGGCTGGCGCTGGACGATCTCGTCCGGCAGGCCGAGCTCCTGGCCGACCATGCGGACCTCGTCCTTGAACAGCTGGCGCAGCGGCTCGACGAGCTCGAACTCCAGGTCCTCGGGGAGGCCGCCCACGTTGTGGTGGGACTTGATGTTCGCGGTGCCGGTGCCGCCGCCGGACTCGACGATGTCCGGGTAGAGCGTGCCCTGGACGAGGAAGGCGACGTCCTCGCCGTGGCCCGCCGACTCGGCGACGATCTCGGCCTGCGCCTGCTCGAAGACGCGGATGAACTCGCGACCGATGATCTTCCGCTTCTCCTCGGGGTCGGAGACCCCGGCGAGCGCGGTGAGGAACCGCTCCTGCGCGTCGACGACCTTCAGCTGGACGCCGGTCGCGGCGACGAAGTCCTTCTCGACCTGCTCGGTCTCGTCCTTGCGCATCAGACCGTGGTCGACGTACACGCAGGTGAGCTGCGAGCCGATGGCCTTCTGCACGAGCGCGGCGGCCACGGCGGAGTCGACGCCGCCGGACAGACCGCAGATGGCGCGCTTGGTGCCGACCTGCTCGCGGATGGCCGCGACCTGCTCGTCGATGACGTTGCCGGTGGTCCACGTCGGCTCGATGCCGGCGCCCCGGTAGAGGAAGTGCTCCAGGATCTGCTGGCCGTGCGTGGAGTGCAGCACCTCGGGGTGGTACTGGACGCCGTACAGCTTCTTCTCGTCGTTCTCGAAGGCGGCGACCGGTACGACGTCCGTGGACGCGGTGACGGTGAAGCCCTCGGGGGCGGCGGAGCAGGCGTCGCCGTGCGACATCCACACGGACTGCTCGGTCGGGGTGCCCTCGAAGAGGGTCGATCCGGCCTTGGAGACGTGCAGCGGGGTACGGCCGTACTCACGGGCGCCCGTGTTGTCGACGGTGCCACCGAGGGTGGTCGCCATCAGCTGGAAGCCGTAACACATGCCGAAGACGGGGACGCCGGCCTCGAAGAGCGCGCGGTCGAGGCGCGGGGCACCCTCCGCGTACACGGAGGACGGGCCGCCGGAGAGGATGATCGCCTTCGGGTTCTTGGCCAGCATCTCGGCCACCGGCATGGTGGACGGGACGATCTCGCTGTAGACCCGCGCCTCACGGACGCGTCGGGCGATGAGCTGGGCGTACTGGGCGCCGAAGTCGACAACGAGGACTACGTCCGGGTTGGTGACGTCGGGCGCGGCAGCGGGAGTCGCTGATGACACTACGGCGGCCTTCCGGCGGTAGGGAGGGGTCCCCCGAAGGGGGCTATTTGTCGATTCTACCGGCGCGCCGGGGTCGCTTTTCGTCTCACCATCCGAACCCGGGTTGGCCCGGCTCCCGGGAGGGGGTCCATACTGTCGCCATGCGCAAGCTCACGACCTTCGTCTTTACCTATGGCACCGGCCCGTCCGGCTGCCATGGTCGTGTTGCTTAGCTGACAAGCGACTTCCCAGGCGCCCCGGGCCGACAAGGCCCGGGGCGTTCTGTCGTTTCCGGGCCGTATCGCTCCGGGGCATCCGACGCCGACACCGACGACACCGCAAGGAGCCCCACCCATGACCGCTGTGACGAAGACCGAGAAGACCGGCGCCCGCACCGACGAGGCCGCCGCGCTCATCGGCGACGCTCGCGAGCGCATCGACGCGCTCGACGACCGGATCATCGGGCTGATCCAGGAACGGATGGCCGTCTCGGCCGTGATCCAGGAGGCCCGGATCGGGTCGGGCGGCCGCCGGGTGAACCTGGCGCGCGAGATGGAGGTGCTCGGCCACTACCGGGACGCGCTGGGCAAGCCGGGTACGGCGCTGGCGATGACGATGCTGGAGCTGTGCCGGGGCCGCATCTGACCCCCCAGGGGGCGGGGGTACGGACCTGAGTTCGGTGCCGCTCTCACCCGTACGGCGCGTGACCGGCTCCGGCACGGCTTCGTTGGTCCCGTTGTCCGTGCCAGCCAGGGGCGGGCCCGAAAAATCCACGCGTGGCTTCGCTGGGGCGTGTGACGTACCGCAAGTACGTCGTGGGACCTCGCCCCAGCGCGCGTGACCGGACGGCAGGGGACAGCAGCCCGGTCACCCAGAAAGGGCGGTCGGCCCCGGGGACGCCCGGGACCGCCCGCAACCGGTCCAGACGGATGCCCGGCCGCACCCGTCCAGCACGATGCGAGACACCCCCACACCCCGTGTCCCACCAGCACCTCCACACCCCACGCGGCGCAACCCCCCGGCGCCGCTCCCCCTCGGCACCGCCGCTGCCCTGACACCGGTGCCGACCGCCAAGGGCCCCGTGGCGCGACCGGAATCGCGCCACGGGGCCCTTGCGTACGGATGGGTTCGCGTCACCCCGGCGAACCGTCAGTCCCGGCGAACCGCCGGACCGTCGGCCTCGCCGAACCGTCAGCCTCGCCGAACGGTCAGCCCCGGCGAGCCGCGGCGCGGCGGCGCGTGACGATCACGAAGGCGCCGCCGGCCACGAGGGCCGCGGCCGCCGCCGCACCGGTCAGCATGACCGTGGAGCCGGTCGAGGCCAGGTCGCCCTGCGCGGCCGTGCCGCCACCGGTCGAGGAGGTGCCGTTCGCGGAGCTGCCGCCCGCCGAGGATCCCGCACCGCCCGAGGTGGCCGAGCCGCCGGTGGTGCCCTGCGCGGAACCGCCCTCGGAACCGCCGGTGGCCGCACCGCCCGCCGTACCGCCGTCGGCCTTGCCGTTGAGGACGAGCTTGGCGGTGTTGTTGGCCATGGACGGGTCGAAGTCGAGGGCCGGGTGGCCCTCCGGCCAGTTCTCCACGGCGACGGTGCCCGTCGCGTTCGCGACGACCTTCTCGACCTTCATCTCGAAGGTCAGCGCACGGTCCTCGTTCTCGAAGACGATGTACGACAGGGAGCAGTGGTAGCGGGGCGCACCGAGCTGCTGCTCACGCCACTGGCCGGCCGCGGTGACGCCCCGGCACTCCTCGGGCTTGGCGGTGACCCGCGCACCCTTCGGGATCTCGACGTCGACGTGGCCGATGCTCTCGCCGGAGCGGAGGTAGGCGACCCACGCCGGGCCCTGGTTGCGGAAGCCGACGGTCGCCTTCACCGTCTCGCCCGCGGCGGCCTTCTCGACGGAGGCGCCGTACGCGACGAAGTCCGCGCTGCTCTTGGCGCGGAGCCCCTGCTCCTGCTGGTTGTTCCACGGGTCGAGGTCCATGGTCCGCGCCGCGGCGACCGTCTTCTGCTTCAGCGTGAGGACCGAGCCCGTGCCGGGCGTGAAGGTCTGGGAGCCGCGCTGCGCCGCGCGCTGCTGCGGGGTGTTCTCGGTGACGCGGGCGACGAAGTCCTCGTAGAAGGCGTGCGGTGCGGCCTCGAGGGTCGTCGGCTGGGCGAACTCGTAGACCGCGCCCGGCTCGATGGTGCCGTCCACCTGGCAGATCGTGAGCCGGTACCCCTGGTACTCCCCGTCCTTCGTGGCGTACTCGCAGTTGGAGTACGGCTCCGGGATCCGGAGCCCGTGGGAGGTGAGGAAGCTCACCAGGACGCCGTCCACGGCGGAGGTGCCGTGGTTGGCGATGCTGACGGGAAGCGCCTGGCGCTGACCCGGCGTGATCTCGGCGTCGAGGGCCAGCGGCTTCATCACCAGGTCGGGGCCGCCGACGGTCACCTTGGTGGAGAGGGAGGCGAAGGTCGCGCCCTCCGCCTTGCCGGTGATCTTGATGTCTCCGGCGGCTCCGAGCGTGCTGCCCTTGGCGGCGGTGACCTCGAGCCTGGCGACGGTGCTCAGGCCGGGCCACACGCCGTAGTCGGTGCAGACGCCGGTGGTGCCGGTGATCTTGCACTCGCTCGAACCACTGCCTTCCGCGTCGAAGCGGACATCGGCGACACCGGCGAGGGCGGAGAGGTCGAACGTGTAGGTGACGGTGCCGTCGAAGCGACCGTTCTCCTCGTCCTCTGACGGGTTCTCGACGTCGATGTCGACGGTGGCCGACTGGGGCTCACCGCTCGCCGGGTACGGATGCAGGCCGACCTCGGCGGGGCCCGTCAGGGTGAACTCCGGGTCGGCGGCGTAGGCCGGGCCGACGCCGATGCCGACACCGAGGCCGGCGGCGGCGAAGACCCCTGCCGAGGCGAAGGCAGTGGTAAGGCGTCTCATCTGGGCACCTCTCGTCCGTGTGTGGTGTGCCGCCGGGGATCAGAGCGATCCGGTGGGACCTCGAGGCGGGCGTGGGTCCTGGGGCCTCTGAGATCCACGGGAGGACGGCGGAGGTACAGACCACACGTGTCATCGAAAGGTTGTACGCACCAGCGATGTGACATGGAACACACGAAGAAGTCGGTGATCGGCGTGCAACCAATCCCTCGGGTCGCAGGTCATCTATGCAGCACCACCCAGAAGCTGGAGAGGCGCTGCACTCGGAGGGGGGTGCAGCGCCTCTTCCGTGTCCGGCTCCGGCCAGGACCGATTCCGCTACGACGTCTTCGGCGGGACGGCCGGCATTCCCAGGAACGGCAGCTTCAGCGCGCCGAAGGCGTCCGCCGGGACCGTCGGGGACTTCGGGCCGACCGCCGCGAGCCGCACGTACGCCTCGCCCTGACCCGGTCGCGGGTCCTCCTCGCCCTTGTTCGGCCAGAAGGACATCGCGCGCTCCGCCTGGGCCGTGATCGTCAGCGAGGGGTTGACCCCGAGGTTGGCCGAGACCGCCGCTCCGTCGACGACCGAGATCCCCGGATGCCCGAAGAGACGGTGGTACGGGTCGATGACACCGGACTCGGCGTCGGCGCCGATCGGGCAGCCGCCCAGGAAGTGCGCCGTGAGCGGGGTGCCCATTAGCTCGCCGATGTTGGAGCCGGCGAAGCCGTTGATCTCCTCGGCGAGCAGGGAGGCGGCCCGGGTCGCCTCCGGGATCTGGTTCGGGTTGGGCGCGCCGTGGCCCTGGCGGGCCGTGAGGAGGCCCTTGCCGAGGCCGCCGGGCTTGCGGAAGGTCGTCAGGGAGTTGTCCAGGGACTGCATGACGAGGCCGATGATGGTCCGCTCCGACCAGCGGCGGTTGGAGAGGGACCGGATCGCGAGCGTGGGGTGCTTCGCCATCTGGAGGAGCCAGTTCCGTACCCGGTGCGCGCCGTAGGGCACCTGGAGGACCGTCATGCCACCCATGGCGTTGGAGCCCTTGCCGTAGCGGACCGGCTCGATGTGGGTGTTCTCGTCCGGGTGGATCGAGGAGGTGATCGCGACTCCACGCGTGAAGTCGACCTTCTCCGCGCCGTGCTTCTTGCGGTAGCGCCGGTCGGTGGTCTGCGAGCCGACCAGCGCCTCGGAGTTGGTACGCGTCAGCTCGCCCAGCCGGGCGGAGATCCGGGGCAGCAGCCCGGAGTCCTTCATCCGGTGCAGGAGGGTCTGCGTGCCGTACGTGCCGGCCGCGACGACGACCCGCCGCGCCGTGAACGTACGGCCCTCCCCCTTCTTCTTGTTGTCGGTGGGCAGCGTCTTGACGGCGTACCCGCCGCGCGAGTCCTCGGTGAGGGTGACGACCGAGGTCATCGGGTGGACGACGGCGCCGGCCTTCTCGGCGAGGTAGAGGTAGTTCTCGTTGAGGGTGTTCTTGGCGCCGTGACGGCAGCCCGTCATGCACTCGCCGCATTCGGTGCACGCCTTGCGCGACGGCCCCGCGCCGCCGAAGTACGGGTCGGCGACCTCGGTGCCCGGCTTCGCCTTGGAAGTACCGTCGGCATCGTCCCCGTCCCCGAAGAAGACGCCGACCGGCGCCATGTGGAAGGTGTCGCCGATCCCCATGGCCTGCGCGGTCGCCTTCAGATGGACGTCCGAGGGGGTCGTCGTCGGGTTGAGCCGGACGCCCAGCATCCGCTTGGCCTGGTCGTAGTAGGGCGCCAGCTCCTCCTGCCAGTCCGTGATGTCCTTCCACTGCGGGTCGTTGAAGAACGGCGCGGGCGGTACGTAGAGGGTGTTGGCGTAGTTCAGCGAACCGCCGCCCACGCCCGCCCCCGCCAGCACCATCACGTTGCCCAGCAGGTGGATGCGCTGGATGCCGTAGAGGCCGAGGGTCGGGGCCCAGAGGAAGTTCTTCAGGTCCCAGGAGTTCTTGGGCAGATCGGTACGGGTGAAGCGGCGGCCCGCTTCCAGGACGCCGACCCGGTAGCCCTTCTCGGTCAGACGCAGGGCCGTGACCGAGCCGCCGAAACCGGAGCCGACGACGATGACGTCGTAGTCGTACGCCGAGTCCAGGTCGTCCTCGTCCTGATTCTGGGCAGGGGGTACCGCGGTCATGGCTCTCCTCGTACGAAAAGGGGCGGGAACGGGCAGGCGGACGTCAGCGCAGGCGCAGGGCCTTCATCGCCTTCAGGGACAGGCTCATGAACGCGGCGTACTTCTCGTCGTCCATCCCGAAGGAGGGCGCGAGCGGGATCAGCCGCTGCTGGGCCACGGTCTGGGCCTCGGTGAACTTGAGGATGCCCTCCGAGCCGTGGCGCCGGCCGAGCCCGGAGTCCTTCATGCCGCCCATCGGCGCCTGCACGCTGCCGTAGGCCGGTGCGTACCCCTCGTTGATGTTGACGGTGCCGGTGCGCAGCCGGGCGGCGACGGCGTGGCCGCGGCGCGAGTCCTTCGTCCAGACCGAGGAGTTGAGCCCGTACGGGGTGGCGTTGGCCAGCTCGACGACCTCGTCCTCGTCCTCGAAGCGGTATATGGAGACGACCGGTCCGAAGGTCTCCTCGGTGCAGACGGCCATCGGGGCCTCGACGCCGTCGAGGATGGTCGGCTCGTAGAAGAGCGGGCCGATGTCGGGGCGGGCGACACCGCCGGCGACGAGCTTGGCGCCCTTGGCGACGGCCTCCTCCACGTGCTTCGTGACCGTCTCCAGCTGCCGCTCGCCGACGAGGGAGCCCATGTCGGCGCCGTAGGAGAGGGAGTTGCCGAGGCGCATCGCCTTCGTGCGGGCGGCGAAGCGGGCGACGAAGTCGTCGGCGATCGACTCGTGGACGTACAGCCGCTCGATGGAGATGCAGAGCTGTCCGGCGGAGGAGAAGCAGGCGCGGACCGCGCCGGCGGCCGCCTTCTCGATGTCGGCGTCCTTGAGGACCAGCATGGCGTTCTTGCCGCCGAGCTCGAGGGTGACGCCGACGAGCCGGGCGGCGGCGCCCTGGGCGACCTCGCGGCCGGTACGGGTGGAGCCGGTGAAGGAGACGTAGTCGGCGTGCTTGACGACCTCGGGGCCGACGACCGGTCCCTCGCCTATGACGACCTGGAAGACCTCGGCGGGCAGACCGGCCTCGATGAGCAGGTCACGGGCCCACAGCGCGGTGAGCGCGGTCTCGGTGTCCGGCTTCATCACGACGGCGTTGCCCGAGACGAAGGCGGGCAGCGCGTCACCGACCGACAGCTCCAGGGGGTAGTTCCAGGGGGCGATCTGGCCGACGACACCCCGCGGCTGGCGCAGCTCGGTGACCTTGGTGAGGGTCGGTACGACACCGGTGTGGTGCTTGGGGCGCAGGTAGGAGGGGGCCTTGCGGCCGTAGTGGCGGGCGGCGACGGCGACCGCCTGGACCTCCTCATGGGCGTGCAGCCGGGCCTTGCCGGTCTCCAGCTGGATGAGGTCGAGGACCTCGGCCTGGCGCTCCAGGACCAGGTCGTGGAAGCGGAGCAGCACGGCGGCGCGGGCGCGGACCGGGGTCGCGGCCCACGCGGCCTGGGCGGCGCGGGCGCGGGCGAAGGCCTCGGCGACGTCCTCGGGGGTGGACTCGGGCAGCTCGGCCAGCTTCTCCCCGGTGAAGGGGGTGTGGTTCGCGGTACGGCCGGAGCCGACGACTCCGCGGGTGAGCTGGGCGACCACCTCGGGCGTGACCACGTCGGAGGCGGTGCGGGCACCGGCCGGCGAGGGCGCGAGGGGGTTCGTACCGGGGGTGGTGGTGGCCGTGACCGTGGTGGCGCGTGCCTGCGAGTCCGTCATGAGGGCGAGAGTAGGCCGCATTCCGGTCTTTGGGTACCCGTCGGTAACGCGTTTTCACCGGGTGCGCACAATCGCGCCAGCGATCACTGGCACATCAGCCCTGATCAGGGGCTTACGGCGGCCGGGAGGGCGGTTTCGCGGATTTCCGGCCCGGTCAGTCGCCCGGCGCCCGCCAGTGCTGCAGGACGATGTCGAACTGTTCCCGGGTGGTCTCCCAGCTCGACTCCGGCGAGGCCATGTACAGGGCGTACTCAGTGCCGTCGTCCGTGAAGTACAACTGGTCGATGGCGTGTCTCGGGCCCGGGAATTCCTGCTTCTCGTACCAGGTGAACTCCCACCGGGCGGAGCGGACCTGGTCGCGGTAGGTGTTCTGGTTCAGCTTGATCTTCTTGTACTGGAGCCGCTTCTTCAGCGTCTTCTCCAGGTCCAGCACGTGCATGTACGGATTCTCGAAGTCGGGCGTGGGGTCGATGCTGATCCGGATCCGGTGGCGTCCGTTGTCCGGCGTGTAGTCGATGCTGTCGCCGTCCGTCTGCCGCTTCCAGCCCTTGGGCACCGCCAGGCTGAAACCCTCGGGGTCCTCGACGCGGTGCCAGCCGGCGGGGAGGGCATCCTTGGCCGGCTTCGTCATCTCGGGCTGCGTGCTGTGACCGGCATCCCCGGCCTTGCCGCCGCCGGAGTGGTTCATGGCGGCGAAGACGGCTCCACCGGCGACCAGGCCGGCGAGAACGGCCGCAAGGACCGCCGTACGCCACCGACCGCGGCCCTTGGACTCGGGGAGTCCGGGCCGGGGCACGACGGTGGGGGTGGAGACGGGGGTGGCCGTCGGAGCGGGCGGGTCCTGCGCCGGGAGCTGGGCGGTCGCGGAGACCAGCTCCTCCTGCCCCACCCGCCGCGTCGGTACGTACGCCTGCGCGGCGTCCGGCGTACGGCCCTCCATGGCGTCGAGCAGCATCCGCTCGGCCTCCTCCGCACGCGGCCGGTCCGCCGGGTCCTTGCGGAGCAGCGCGACGATGACGGGGGCCAGCGCGCCCGCCTTGGCGGGGTGCGGCGGCTCCTCGGTCACGACGGCCTGCATGGTGCTGATCGGCGAGGTCCGCCGGAACGGCGAGGTCCCTTCCACCGCCGTGTACAGCGTCGCGCCCAGCGACCAGAGGTCAGAGGCCGGACCGGGGTCCCCGCCCCGTACCCGCTCGGGCGCCAGATAGTCGATGGAGCCGACGAGTTCACCGGTCCGCGTGATCGTCGAGTCGCCCTCGATCGCCGCGATGCCGAAATCGGTGATCAGGACCCGTCCGTCGCGGGCCATCAGCACGTTGCCGGGCTTCACGTCCCGGTGCAGGACGCCCGCCGCGTGCGCGGCGCGCAGGGCACCGAGGACATGGAGTCCGATTCGCGCCGCCTCGCGGGGCTCGATCGTGCCGGCCTCCTTCGCGGCGTCCGCGAGCGAGGGCCCGTCGACGTACTGCATCACGATCCACGGCCGGTCGTCGTGCTCCAGCACGTCGTGCACCGTGACCACACCCGGGTGCGTGATCCTGGCCGCGGCCCGGGCCTCCTTCTGCGTACGGGCATGGAGAACCAGCCGGTCGGCCTCGGCCACGAACAGACCCGCGGTCAACTCCTTGACCGCCACCACCCGGTGCAGGACTTCGTCGTGCGCCCGCCAGACCTTGCCCATGCCGCCACGGCCGATGGTCTCGGCCAACCGGTACCGCCCCGCGAGCAGCAGCCCTGCTGCCGTGTCCGCACTTCGCGAATGTTCCACTGTCCCCCGCCTGTTCCTTCGGATCCCAGGTTACGGAGGGAGGGACGGGGGACGGAACCTCGGGGCTGACAAAGGAACAGCACTGTGACCAGCCCGACGGCATACGTCTGTTTTCAGCCACCCTTGCGCACTGGTTCAGCGGGTGGAGCGGTACGCCTTCACGGCCTGGTCGTAGATCTCCGACACCTTGTCGCGTTCGCTCTCCGGGCCGATGACCTGGACCACGTGGTAGCGGCCCCGGTCGATCAGGGCGAGGTTGCGGACGAAGACCTCGCGTCCTGTGGTGTCCTGCCAGGTGAACTGGCCCACCGCCATGGCCTGCTGCCCCACGTCGATCCGGCGCAGCCCGGAGGCGCTGGACCAGGAGGAGTCCCGCCACGGCTGGAGCTCGCGCTCCTTGGTGCGCTGGTACGCCATCGGGTCGGCGCCGTTGGCCTGAACGGTGTCCCGGCCGGGGACGACGATCAGGGTGAAGTCGCCGCCTGTGTAGCGGACTTGTCCGGCGTCGTTGATCGGGCTGCGCCGCCAGTCCTTGGCGACACCGACCTGGAAGCCCTCCGGGTCCTTGCGCAGGGCGTACCCGGCGGCGAGGGCGGGAGTACTGGGATCGGCGGCCGGCGGGGTCGTCTTCGCCGTACTGGACTCGGGGCTCGGCCGGGCGGGTGGCGCGGACCGGCCGGTGGGCTGCCCCGAGGGGCGCCCGGTGGAACCGCCCTTGGGCTGCGCACCTTCGGAGTCACCGCTCTTGGGCATGAACATCACGGCGTACGCGACCGCACCGGCGAGCAGCAACAGGACGAGGAGCAGGAGCGTACGGCCGAGGGAGCGCGGGGAGCCGGCTCCGCCGGAGGTCCGCGGTGCGCGGGGCGCACGCGGGGCACGCTGCGGGAGCTCCTCGTGGAACTGCTCCTGCCGGAACTCGTGACGCGGGTCCTGACGCCGGTCGTGACTCCGGTCGTGACGTGGGTCGTGCCGTGGCTCGTCGTGGCGGTCGGGGCGTACGCCACGGGGCTCCTTGCCCTTCTTGTGGCGGTGACGGCCACCGGCCGCTCCCCCGCGGCGCCTGCGCACCAGTTCGCCGCGGCGGCGCACGACGGGCAGCCGGGTCGCGTCCGCGGCGGGCAGCGGCACGATCCCCAGGCCGGCCTCGGGCTCCGGGGCGGACCGTACGAGGGAGCGCAACCAGCCGCGCAGCTCCTCGAAGTCGGGGCGCTCGGTGGGGTCCTGGCGCAGCAGGGACTCGACGACCGGGCGCAGCGGCCCGCACTCCTCGGCGAAGGCCGGGGGCTCGGCGCAGACGAGCTGCACGAGCTCGGCGGCGTTCTCCTCGGGGTACGGGGCATGGCCCTGGACCGCGCGGTAGAGCAGCGCGCCGAGCGCCCAGAGGTCGGTGGCGGGACCGATGGGCGGGGCGAGCCGCCAGTTCTCGTGGACCGGTCCGGCCTGTTCGGGTGCCCAGCGTTCGGTGACGGCGCCGACGACCGCGATCCGGGCCTGCCGGGCCCGCTCGCCCGCGAGGCGGGTGGCCGGGCCGCGGTAGGCGCTCGCGGGGCCGCTTCCTTCCGCGGGATCGCCCCAGCCTCCGGAGGCGGCTACGGGTACGGGCTCGGGAGCGGGCGCGGGGGTGTAGCCGGCCGGGAGCGCGGGGAGCGCCGGGCCGGACCCTGTGCTCCGGCCGCGACCGGAGCCGCCGCCCGCCGGGATCGGGCCGGAGCTGTCGCGCGAGGCATGGGGGCCGTCGCTCCAACTGCCGGCGAGCAACGCGCGGGGCGGACCGCTGTCTTCGGTCCCGTACCCGCTCCCGTACCTCTTCCGGTACTCGGTCGGGTACTCGTCGTCGGCGTCGTCCTCGTCCTCGTCGTCCGCGGCCTGGGACCACCACTGGGGCTCCGGGCCGAGACCCTGCGCGGGCGTGGAGGGCGCGGGCAGCCGGGGGTGGGGAAGGGAACGGTCAGATGCGGCTTCGGGCCCGACATCGGGCACGGAGCCGGAGCCGGGTGCGGTGCCGGCGTCGTAGCCGGTGCGGGGTGCGGTGCCGTTGTCGGCGTCGTAGTCGGGTGCGGTGCCGGCGTCGTAGCCAGTGCGGGGTGCGGTGCCGAGGTCGGGTCCGGTGTCGGAGCCGGTGTCGGCGTCGTAACCGGTGTCGGGGGTCGGGCGCTGCACCGGGACGGCCCCCGTGTCGCCGATCCGCGCCGCCGCTCGCGCTCCCGCCCGATAGGCGGCGATGGCGCCCGCACGGGCCGCCCGTACGTCCGCGGCCGGGCTCACCGCCGGCGCGCCGGACGTGCCGGCAGCTCCCGGCAGTTCGGGTCGCGACCCCGCCCCGATCTCCGTACGCCCGCGCGCCCCCGGCACGGCCGTCCCCGGCCCGGATTCCTCCTCTGTGGAGGGCAGCCCGGCTCCGGGTCGCCGCTCGTCCTCCTCGGCGGACGGCACCGGTGCGTAGCCGCACAGCGCCTCCTCCGCCGCACCCGCGGCGAGGCCGGTCAGCATCACGCGACCGTCGTCGCAGACGAGCACGGTCCGGGTGGTGATGTTCCGGTGGGTCCAGCCGTGCGCGTGCAGGGCGCGCAGCGCGGTCAGGACGTCGGAGCCGATCTCGGCCGCGCGGTACGGGCTGAGCGGGCGCTCGGCGAGGAGCGCGGCCAGTGGCTTGGCCGGCACCAGTTCACTCACTATCCACAGCGAACCGGCCTCCGCGAACACGTCGAAGACCTGGTCGAGGCGCGGGTGGTCCGGGATCTGCGCGGCGGCCTGGGCCGCCTCGACGGCGCGCCGCACCGCCGGGTCGGCCGGCCTGCGGGTCGCACCGGCCCGGCCGCGGTCCGGCCGGTAGCCGGACCCGTCGGCCTCGACGAACTCGGCGTCGACCACCTCCGGCAACGGCACCTGCCGGACCCGGACTTCCTGCCCGCTGTAGGTGTCGAAGGCGCGCGTCTCCACGAGCTCGTGCGGGTCCGAGGGAGAAAGGGGCAGGCGATAGCGGTCGGCGAGCACCCTTCCCGCATAGTCGTCCACGACGCCTCCCCACCGAGCGCGCTGTCCCCCGATTCCCACCGACGCCATGGTTCCCATGGATCGTGCGAAACCGTCAATTCCGGTCCGGTCCCGTACAGTTAACGGCTCTTTCGGCTGCGTACGGTCCGCGACCTCTCACGATACGTGGCGCCGGTCAATCCTTGGGGCTGAACGTGGCGAACGCCGTGTCCCGCAGCGTCTTGCACGCGGGGGCGTCCCACTCGTCGGCCTTGCAGCTGACCATGATCGAGTAGCCGCGCGTGGCGTCCACCTTGAAGCCGCGGTTCAGTATCCGGACCCGCATGCCCTTCTCGGTGCGCTCGAACTCCCAGTCGGCGACGGTCGGATATCCCTTGTACGAGACGGTCTTGATGCCGATGTGCCGGTATCCGTTACTGCTGGCGGAGACCCCGGCCACGGCCGCGGCCCACGCGCTCTCCGCGTCGTCCTTCGGATTGCTGTTGAAGTCGACCTGGACGCGGGGGTATCCGCCGTCGGCGTTGAATATCCCGCCCGAGTTCCGGCCCGCGATGGCGTTGAGCCGGAAGGAGGCCGGCATCGCCATCGTGAAGTGGAAGCGGTCGTTGCTCACCATCGTGTAGCCGGCGGGCAGCTGCGTGCCGCCCGTTCCGGGCGCGTCGGTGTCCGGCTTCCCGGAGGGCGTACCGCTCTGCTCGCCCGAGCCCGAGCCGGAGCCCGAGCTGCCGGGCTGCTCACCGCCCTGCTGGCCGGGGTTGCTCGGCGTCGTGCCCTGGTCCTGGCCGTCGCCGTTCCCGGCCGTGGCACCGGCCGAGGTCGCCTTGTCCCCGCCGCCCTTGCCGCCGCCCTTGGCGTCCGCGCCGTCCTCGCCGCCGTTCAGCGCGACGGCCAGGATCGTGCCGAGGAGGGCCAGGACCACGACCGCGGCGATGATCACCAGGGTCCGGCGCGGCACGACGTCGGTGAGCGAGGCCCGCGGCTGCGCCGGCCGGTTCCCACCCTGCAGCGGTTCCGGCTTCGGCTTGGCCTTCTGGTCGGGCTTCGCCGCTGCGGCCGCGTTCCGTACGGACTTCAGAGCCCCGCGCACGCGTTCGGCCGCGTCGCCGGCCTTCTCCTTCGTACCGGAGGAGGGGAACGGCGGCGTGGGCGGAACCGGCGGCAGCGGCACCACCCGGGTGGCCTCCGGCGACGGCTCGGGCTCGACCGCCGGGACGGGTGCGTCGAGCACGGCCCTGAGCAGCGCCCGCGCGCCCGCGTCGTCGAGCCGCTGGGCGGGGTCCTTGGCGAGCAGGCCGTAGATGACCTTCTCCAGGAGCGGCCCCGCGTTCTTCGGCGGGTCGACGGGCTCGGTCATCACGGCGGTGAGCGTCGCGATGGCGGAGCCCTTGTCGTACGGCGGGCTGCCCTCGACGCTCGCGTACAGCAGTCCGCCCAGCGACCACATGTCGGCGGCGGGGCCGGGCTTGTGGCCACGGGCCCGCTCGGGCGAGATGTAGGAGGGTGCGCCGACGAGCATGCCGGTGGAGGTGATCGACGGGTCGCCCTCGACCTGGGCGATGCCGAAGTCGGTGAGGACGACCCGGCCGTCCTCGGCGATGAGCACGTTGGACGGCTTCACGTCACGGTGCAGGATGCCCTCGCGGTGCGCGGAGCGCAGCACGTCGAGGATCGCGAGGCCGACCTCGGCGGCGCGGTGCGGCGTGAGCGTGCCGTCCTCGCGCACGGCGTCGGCGAGGGACTTGCCCTCGACGAGCTCCATGACGATCCAGGGCCGGTCGTCCTCGTCGACGACGTCGTAGACGGTCACGGCGCCGTTGTTACGGATCCGGGCGATGGCCTTCGCCTCGCGCAGGGTCCGGGTGATGAGGCGTCGCTTCTCTTCCTCGTCGATGCTGTTGGGGAAGCGCAGCTCCTTGACGGCGACCGTCCGACCGAGGGTCTCGTCGACCGCGCGCCACACCGTGCCCATGCCGCCACGCCCGAGCACCGCGCCCAGCCGGTACCGCCCGGACAGCAGACGCCCCTCGGCCGTCGCCACCCCGGACCGCCCCGTCCCCGTGGACTTCTTGAGCGCCGGCGCGGCGTCCTTGGGTGCCGTCTCCTTGGGCTCCGCGTCCTTCGGCTCCGCGCCCTTCGACGCCTCGTCCTTGGGCGCGGCGTCCTTGGGCGCCTCGCCGCCGGGCTTCGGGCCGGACTCGGCCCCCGCACCGTCCATCGCGGTGGCGTCGGCCGCCGGGGCCGATTCCTTGCCGGACTTCACGTCCGGCTCCGCCTCACGTGCCGCTGGAACCACACCTCGGTCGCCGTCGGTTCCGGCACCCGCTGCGGCCTCCCGCCGAGGGTCCCGCGCCGTGTCCCGCGACTGCTCCGCCTCCGACATGCGTCCCCTCTGCGATCCCTGATCTCCGCCCGCGTCCGCCGCTTCCGCGCGATGCGGTAACCCGCCCTGGAAGAGAGCTCATTGTCTCTCACCCAGCGACCGATGCCGATCCCGGGTCCGCACTCCGAGAGGACGGCCCCCGAGGAAAGCGCTCCCACCATGGCACCCGACGCCGGGGCACCCCTCTCGGGTTCCCCGTCCGTACCAACAGGATGCCGCAACCCTCCCTCAACGGGCCCCGTCGGAGAACCACTTCGGCCGGCGCGTCAGATCGGGACGATGTCCGGGGCTCCGAGCCGGGCCGCGTCCGCCGTCAGGTCGTCCGGCTGCCGCTGCGACTCGCGCTCCGCCTCCACCCGCTTGTCGTAATGCTCCACCTCCTTCTCGATCTGGTTCTCGTCCCAGCCGAGCACCGGCGCCATCAGCTCCGCGCACTCCCGCGCGCTGCGCGTCCCCCGGTCGAAGGTCTCGATCGAGATCCGCGTGCGCCGGGTCAGTACGTCGTCCAGGTGCCGGGCCCCCTCGTGCGAGGCCGCGTAGACGACCTCGGCGCGCAGATAGTCCTCCGCACCCGTCAGCGGTTCGGCGAGACCCGGGTCGGCGGCGATGAGCTCCAGGATCTCCTCCGTCAGCGACCCGTACCGGTTGAGCAGATGCTCGACGCGCACGACATGGAGGCCGGTCCGCGCGGCGATCCTGGCCCGCGCGTTCCACAGCGCCTTGTACCCCTCGGCGCCCAGGAGCGGGATGTCCTCGGTGACGCAGGCCGCGACCCGCTGGTCGAGCGCGTGCACGGCCTCGTCCACGGCGTCCTTCGCCATCACGCGGTAGGTGGTGTATTTGCCGCCGGCCACTACGACGAGGCCGGGCACCGGATGCGCGACGGTGTGCTCGCGCGACAGCTTGCTCGTGGCGTCCGACTCGCCGGCCAGCAGGGGCCGCAGCCCCGCGTAGACCCCCTGGACGTCGTCCCGGGTGAGGGGCACCGCCAGGACGCTGTTCACATGCTCGAGGAGATAGTCGATGTCGGCGCTGGACGCGGCCGGATGAGCCTTGTCCAGGTCCCAGTCGGTGTCCGTGGTGCCCACGATCCAGTGCCGTCCCCACGGGATCACGAACAGCACGGACTTCTCCGTCCGCAGGATCAGTCCGGTATTCGAGTGAATCCGGTCCTTGGGCACCACCAGATGGATGCCCTTCGACGCCCGTACATGGAACTGCCCCCGCTCCCCGATGAGCGCCTGGGTGTCGTCCGTCCACACCCCGGTCGCGTTCACGATCTGCTTGGCCCGGATCTCGTACTCCCCGCCCGCCTCCACGTCCTGGACGCGCGCGCCGACGACCCGCTCGCCCTCGCGGAGGAAGCCGATCACCCGCGCCCGGCTGGCGACGTTCGCGCCGTAACTCGCGGCCGTGCGGACCAGCGTGGCGACGAAGCGGGCGTCGTCCATCTGGGCGTCGTAGTACTGCAAGGCCCCGACCAGAGAGTCCCTCTTCAGACAGGGCGCCACCCGCAGGGCGTTCTTCCGGGAGAGATGGCGGTGGACCGGCAGTCCGCGGCCGTGTCCCGAGGAGACCGACATCGCGTCGTACAGCGCGACGCCCGAGCCCGCGTAGAGCCGCTCCCAGCCCTTGTGCTGCAAGGGGTAGAGGAAGGGCACCGGCTTCACCAGATGGGGTGCGAGCCGCTCCAGGAGCAGGCCGCGCTCCTTCAGGGCCTCCCTCACCAGCGCGAAGTCCAGCATCTCGAGATATCGCAGGCCGCCGTGGATCAGCTTGCTCGACCGGCTGGACGTGCCGGACGCCCAGTCGCGCGCCTCCACGAGGCCGGTGGCCAGCCCTCTCGTGGCCGCGTCGAGGGCGGTCCCGGCGCCGACCACTCCGGCGCCCACGACCAGCACGTCCAGTTCGCGCTCGGCCATCGCCGCGAGCGCTTCGGCGCGCTCGGCGGGTCCCAGTGTCGCTGTCCTCACCGCTGCCTCCCGTCGTCCCCCCGCGTGGTCGGGCTCACAGACTCGATTCTGTCCCGGCCTTCCGACTTCAGCCACCGCCTGTGGATAACACTCGGCGACCTTCAGCCCCACAATGCCGCGTATCGGTCATATTTACGCCTAGTCTGACATTGCGCTCACCCCGTTCTGTCCACCGGGGTTGCGCGTCTCGTCCCCTCCGGCTACTGGGAAGGACGGCCCACCCTCATGCCCGCTGATCTCGCCGTCATCGGCCTCGGCCACCTCGGACTCCCCCTCGCCCAGGCCGCGATCGCCGCCGGCATCGACACCATCGGCTACGACACCGACCCACGACCCGTCGCCGAACTCGCCGCCGGCCGACCGCCCGTCGACGGCTCGCTCACCGCGTCGGAGATCCGCCGGATGCTCTCGGGGGGCTTCCGGCCCACGACCAACCCCGCCGAACTCGGCCGGGTCCGCACGGCCGTCATCTGCGCCCCGACGCCGCTCGGCCCCGACCGCACGCTCGACCTCACCGCCGTCGCCGACGCCGCCCGCGCGCTCGCGGCCAGGCTGCGCCCCCACACGACGGTCCTGCTGGAGTCACCCGTCCACCCCGGCACCACCGAAGGAGTGCTCCGCGACCTCCTCGAGGAGGGCTCGGGGCTGCGCGCGGGCCGCGACTTCCACCTCGCCTACTCCCCAAGCCGCCTCGACCCCGGCAACCGCGCCCACGGCTTCGCCGGTACCCCCAAGGTCATCGGGGGCCTCACCCCCGCCTGCACCGAGTCCGCCGCCGCCTTCTACGGCCGGCTCACCGACAAGGTGGTACGCGCGCGTGGCCCGCGCGAGGCCGAGACCGTCAAGCTGCTGGAGACCAACTTCCGGCACGTCAACATCGCCCTCGTCAACGAGATGGCGGTGCTCTGCCACGAACTCGGCGTCGATCTGTGGGACGTCATCCGCTGCGCCGAGACCAAGCCCTTCGGCTTCCAGGCCTTCCGCCCCGGCCCCGGCGTGGGCGGCCACGGCGTCCCCGTCGACACCATCGGCACCCACCGCCCGCTCCGCATGGTCGAACTGGCCGGCCAGGTCAATGAACGGATGCCTCAGTACGTCATCCAGCGCTGCGCGACCCTCCTCAACGAGCACGGCAAGTCGGCCCGCGGCGCCCGGGTCCTTCTGCTCGGCATCACGTACAAACCTGATCTCGCCGACCGCGAGAGCTCACCCGCCGACGAGATCGCCCGCCGTCTGATGGACCTGGGCGCGGTGGTCAGCTACCACGACCCGCACGTCCCGGACTGGCGCGTCCGCGACCTCCCGGTCCCCCGCGCCGACTCCCTCTACGAGGCCGCCGCCCACGCCGACCTGACGGTCCTTCTGCAACCCCACCGCACCTACGACCTCCAAGGCCTGGCGGTGAAGGCCCAACTCCTCCTGGACACCCGCGGCGCCACCCCGGCGGGCGCGGCCCACCGCCTCTGAAATCCGCCGGCGACCCCGCCCGCACACGACAGGGGCCCCGCACCACCCGGTGCGGGGCCCCTGTCGGTACGCGACGCAATTCCGTACGCGACGCAGATCCGTGCGCGACGGAAATCCCTACGCGACGAAGATCCGTGCGCGACGGTGAAACGTCAGCGCTTGTGCTGCGCGTCCGCGACCGTGACCTCGACGCGCTGGAACTCCTTGAGCTCGCTGTAGCCCGTCGTCGCCATCGCGCGGCGCAGGGCGCCGAAGAAGTTCATCGAGCCGTCCGGGGTGTGCGACGGGCCCGCGAGGATCTCCTCGGTCGTGCCGACGATGCCCAGGTCGACCAGCTTGCCGCGCGGGACGTCCTCGTGGACGGCCTCCATGCCCCAGTGGTGGCCCTTGCCCGGCGCGTCCGTGGCGCGGGCCAGCGGGGAGCCGATCATGACCGAGTCGGCGCCGCAGGCGATCGCCTTCGGCAGGTCGCCGGACCAGCCCACGCCGCCGTCGGCGATGACGTGCACGTACCGGCCGCCGGACTCGTCCATGTAGTCGCGGCGGGCCGCGGCCACGTCGGCGACTGCGGTCGCCATCGGGACCTGGATGCCGAGCACGTTGCGCGTGGTGTGCGCCGCGCCGCCGCCGAAGCCGACCAGGACACCCGCGGCGCCGGTGCGCATCAGGTGCAGGGCCGCGGTGTACGTGGCGCAGCCGCCGACGATGACCGGGACGTCGAGCTCGTAGATGAACTGCTTGAGGTTCAGCGGCTCGGCCGCGCCCGAGACGTGCTCGGCGGAGACCGTCGTGCCGCGGATGACGAAGATGTCCACGCCGGCGTCGACGACGGCCTTGGAGAACTGCGCGGTGCGCTGCGGGGAGAGCGCGGCGGCGGTCACGACGCCCGAGTCGCGCACCTCCTTGATGCGCTGCCCGATCAGCTCCTCCTTGATCGGAGCGGCGTAGATCTCCTGCAGACGGCGGGTCGCGGTCGCCTCGTCCAGCTCCGCGATCTCGTCGAGCAGCGGCTGCGGGTCCTCGTACCGGGTCCACAGGCCCTCGAGGTTCAGCACGCCGAGGCCGCCCAGCTCACCGATGCGGATCGCGGTCTGCGGCGATACGACCGAGTCCATGGGAGCGGCCAGGAACGGAAGCTCGAAGCGGTAGGCATCGATCTGCCAGGCGATCGAGACCTCCTTCGGGTCCCGGGTGCGCCGGCTCGGTACGACGGCGATGTCGTCGAACGCGTACGCCCTGCGGCCGCGCTTGCCGCGCCCGATCTCGATCTCAGTCACGATGTGTGGCCTTTCCCTCTACGTCTGCGCCTACCAGTATCCCCGACACAAGCGTGAGGGGCGGTTCCGGCCACATGCCGGAACCGCCCCCACGCGTCGCGCTCTGTTACTTCCTGCTGTAGTTCGGCGCCTCGACGGTCATCTGGATGTCGTGCGGGTGGCTCTCCTTGAGGCCCGCCGAGGTGATCCGCACGAAGCGGCCCTTGGACTCCATCTCCGCGACGGTGGCCGCGCCCACGTAGCCCATCGTCTGGCGCAGACCGCCGACGAGCTGGTGCAGGACGTTGGCCAGCGGGCCGCGGTAGGGCACCTGGCCCTCGATGCCCTCGGGCACGAGCTTGTCGTCCGAGGCCACGTCGGCCTGGAAGTAGCGGTCCTTGGAGTACGACCGGCCCTGGCCGCGGGACTGCATCGCGCCGAGCGAGCCCATGCCGCGGTACGACTTGAACTGCTTGCCGTTGATGAACTGCAGCTCGCCCGGGGACTCCTCGCACCCGGCGAGCAGGCTGCCCAGCATGACCGTGTCGGCACCGGCGGCGAGCGCCTTGCCGATGTCGCCGGAGTACTGCAGACCGCCGTCGCCGATGACCGGGACGCCGGCCGCGCGGGCGGCGAGCGCCGCCTCGTAGATGGCGGTGACCTGCGGGACGCCGATGCCGGCGACCACGCGCGTGGTGCAGATGGAGCCGGGGCCCACGCCGACCTTGACGCCGTCGACACCGGCGTCGATCAGGGCCTGCGCGCCGTCACGCGTCGCGACGTTGCCGCCGATGACGTCGACGCCGACGCTGGACTTGATCTTCGCCATCCAGTTCAGGGCGTTGCTGTTGTGACCGTGGGACGTGTCGACGATCAGGAAGTCGACGCCCGCCTCGGCCAGGCCCTGCGCGCGCTCCAGCGCCTCGGGGCTGGCGCCGACGGCCGCGCCGACGAGCAGCCGGCCCTCGGCGTCCTTGGCCGCGTTCGGGTACTTCTCGGCCTTCACGAAGTCCTTGACCGTGATGAGGCCCTTGAGGACGCCCGCGTCGTCGACCAGCGGAAGCTTCTCGATCTTGTGGCGGCGCAGCAGCTCCATGGCGTCGACGCCGGAGATGCCGACCTTGCCGGTGACGAGCGGCATCGGCGTCATGACCTCGCGCACCTGGCGGCTGCGGTCCGTCTCGAACGCCATGTCGCGGTTGGTGACGATGCCGAGCAGCTTGCCCGCCGGGTCGGTCACCGGGACGCCGCTGATGCGGAACTTGGCACACAGCGCGTCGGCCTCGGCCAGCGTCGCGTCCGGGTGCACGGTGATCGGGTCGGTCACCATGCCGGACTCGGAGCGCTTCACGAGGTCGACCTGGTTGACCTGGTCCTCGATCGACAGGTTGCGGTGCAGCACGCCCACGCCACCCTGCCGCGCCATGGCGATCGCCATGCGGGACTCGGTGACCTTGTCCATCGCCGCCGACAGCAGCGGGATGTTCACGCGCACGTTGCGGGAGATGCGGGACGAGGTGTCGACCGCGTTCGGGAGGACCTCGGACGCGCCCGGCAGCAGCAGCACATCGTCGTAGGTCAGCCCGAGTGTCGCGAATTTCT
Source organism: Streptomyces sp. NPDC059875 (assembly GCF_042731085.1). NCBI lineage: Bacteria > Bacillati > Actinomycetota > Actinomycetes > Kitasatosporales > Streptomycetaceae > Streptomyces > Streptomyces sp. NPDC059875. The sequence continues at coordinate 185,400 of NZ_JBHWJZ010000009.1, read as the reverse complement.
CGGGCACTCCGTCGACGTTGGCAGTCATGACACCTTCCCCAAATGGCCTTGATCGGTGCGGATGTCCATGCTAACGGGCCTCGACCGTGTCTCATTCCACGATCAAGATCCCAGAGCAGCTTTGGACGTTCGTACGTGTACGTGAGGGCCACCGGCCTTCGCCGACCCTTACAGCCCGGCGCAGACCCCGGCTCGGCTACTGCTCGGCCAGTGCGCGCAGTCGGCTCAGCGCACGATGCTGCGCCACCCGTACCGCTCCCGGGGACATCCCGAGCATCTGGCCGGTCTCCTCAGCGGTGAGCCCGACCGCCACCCGCAGGACCAGCAGCTCCCGCTGGTTCTCCGGAAGATTGGCGAGGAGCTTCTTGGCCCATTCGGCATCGTCGCTGAGCAGCGCACGTTCCTCGGGACCCAGGGAGTCGTCGGGCCGCTCCGGCATCTCGTCGGAGGGCACGGCCGTCGAGCCCGGATGCCGCATCGCGGCCCGCTGCAGATCGGCGACCTTGTGTCCGGCGATGGCGAAGACGAAGGCCTCGAACGGCCGGCCGGTGTCCTTGTAGCGCGGCAGCGCCATCAGGACGGCGACGCAGACCTCCTGTGCGAGGTCCTCGACGAAGTGGCGGGCATCACCGGGCAACCGGTTCAGCCGCGTACGGCAATAGCGCAGGGCGAGAGGGTGCACGCGCGCCAGAAGGTCGTGCGTCGCTTGCTCGTCGCCCTCGACGGCACGGTGAACGAGTGCACCGATCACCGTGGTCTCGTCGTCGCGCATCGCTCCATGGTGCCTTGACGCCTGAGGATTCGCGGCACCGCGTCCGTAGTTGTGCACCGAAGCGTTATGAGCAGGTGCGCCGGAACTCATCTCCTGCGCCCTCCCCTTCCGCTCGATCGACTCGTCCCCGAGGAACTCCACACCCTCAAGGATGCGGCATCCCACGCGGAAGTGACACAAGCTGCTCCGCAGCGGGGACAGAAGCCGCCCCGCAGCGGGACTCAGCTGCTCCCGCCGCGGGGACGTGAGGGCCGCCGCGGCAGGGTTCGACTAGCGGACCAGGCCCCACCGGAAGCCGAGGGCGACGGCGTGCGCCCGGTCCGATGCACCCAGCTTCTTGAACAGGCGTCGGGCATGGGTCTTGACGGTGTCCTCGGAGAGGAAGAGCTCGCGCCCGATCTCCGCGTTCGACCGGCCGTGGCTCATGCCTTCGAGCACCTGGATCTCACGCGCGGTGAGCGTCGGCGCCGCACCCATCTCCGCCGACCGCAGCCGGCGCGGGGCGAGCCGCCAGGTCGGGTCGGCGAGGGCCTGGGTGACCGTGGCCCGCAGCTCGGCGCGCGAGGCGTCCTTGTGCAGGTAGCCACGGGCGCCCGCGGCGACCGCGAGCGCGACACCGTCCAGGTCCTCGGCGACGGTGAGCATGATGATGCGGGCGCCGGGGTCCGCGGACAGCAGCCGGCGGACGGTCTCCACGCCGCCCAGACCGGGCATGCGTACGTCCATCAGAATCAGGTCCGAGCGGTCCGCGCCCCAGCGGCGGAGGACTTCCTCGCCGTTGGCCGCGGTGGTCACGCGCTCCACGCCGGGCACGGTCGCGACCGCGCGGCGAAGCGCCTCTCGGGCAAGCGGGGAGTCGTCGCAGACGAGGACGGATGTCATGGCCGCCCTCCGCAGCTGATGCGCGTCACCTTAAGCCTCCAGGGCTGGTACGTATCGTCACCTGTGCGGTTGACGCTCTCGGACACCTGCCCGAGCGCTTGTTCCTTCAACCGCCTCCGCACTCTCAACGATGGTCACTCGAAAGAGTTACGGGTCGGGCGGCCGCCTTCGACACTCTACGTGAGGGAGCGTGCGCGGAGGAGAGCGACGCAGGTCATCCACCCTTCATCGGAAGCTATGCCCCATTTAGCGGGTTTTCTTCCCTTTTTGTGGTGTCTGTGGCTAGATTCGCAATGAGTCATATTTACATCTACTTAGACAGTAGTTGTACGGTCGGGTCGAACCCGCGAGAGCGGGTACCCGAGACCCACGGGGGGCGAAGGGCCCCCGGTTCATCAGCCATCCACCCGTCACCACCTATCCGTTCGACACGGTTTCAAGGGGACAAGCGCAATGGCAGATTTCTCCCGCCTTCCCGGACCCAACGCCGATCTTTGGGACTGGCAACTCCTCGCGGCCTGCCGCGGAGTCGACAGCTCCCTGTTCTTCCACCCCGAGGGAGAGCGCGGCGCGGCACGGAGTGCGCGTGAGAACTCGGCGAAAGAGGTCTGCATGCGGTGCCCTGTACGCGCGGAGTGCGCGGCACACGCACTCGCCGTGCGGGAGCCCTACGGCGTATGGGGCGGCCTCACCGAGGACGAACGCGAAGAGCTCATGGGACGAGCCCGCAATCGCCTGATCACGGCATCGGCTACGGCATCGGCATCGAGTTCGGCAGGCGTGGGGCGCGCCTGAACGTCTGAAGGAACGTTTCTGCACGGGAAGGGAACAGGGCCGGGGCCGCACCCCACCCGGCCCCACGGAGCCGCGCCGCACGCGGCCCGGGGGCGTGCGGCGCGGAACGAGACACCGTGCGCCCGTCGGCGCCATGCACGGTGAGCCCGGTAGGCGCTACGCGCGCGTGGCCGCTCGGGTCAGTTCGTCGAGCGTCGCCGCGACGGCCGGGACCTGCGCCAGGTCCGGCAGCGTAAGGGCGACGATCTCGCGCTCCACGGCCGGCTCCACGGCCACGGTCCGCGCCCCCTTGGGGCGTACGGATTCGATGGCGAGCGCCGGCAGAACGGCCACGCCCAGGCCGGCGCCGACCAGTCCGACCACGGCCGGGTAGTCGTCGGTCGCGAAGTCGATGCGCGGGGTGAACCCCGCTTCCTCGCAGACGTCCACGAGTTGGCGGCGGCAGCGCGGGCAGCCCGCGATCCAGGACTCGTCGGCCAGTTCGGCGATGCCCACCGACTCCGCGTCGGCGAGACGGTGCGCCTCCGGCACCAGGCCGACCAGGCGGTCGGCGAGCAGCGGACGGACGACGAGGTCGTCCCACTCACCCGGGCCCGCTCCGTAGCGGAAGGCCAGGGCCACGTCGCAGTCGCCCTCGCGCAGCATCTCCACCGAGCGCGGCGGTTCGGCCTCGACCAACGAGACCCGGGTGCCCGGGTGCGCCGCGCGCAGGGCGGCGAGGGCGGTGGGGACCAGGGTGGAGCTGCCACTGGGGAAGGAGACCAGGCGGACGCGGCCGGCGCGCAGCCCCGCGATCGCGGCCACCTCCTCCTCCGCTGCCGTAAGGCCGGCGAGGATGCCCGAGGCGTGCCGGACCAGGGCCTCGCCCGCCTGGGTGAGCCGCATCTCGCGGCCGGTCCGGATCAGCAGGGGCGTTCCGGCGGAGGATTCGAGCGCCTTCATCTGCTGGCTGACCGCGGGCTGGGTGCAGCCCAGTTCGCGCGCGGCGGCGGAGAAGGAGCCGGTCGCGGCGACGGCGCGCAGGACGCGGAGATGGCGGGCCTCGATCATGCCTCGAGCATAAGCGAGTCTTGGGCTTCGTGGAGAATATTCACTCAACACTTTGAGAGAGGTCGCTTAGGGTGACCGTATGAACGTGCTGAGCGTGAACGTCGGGCAGGCCAAGGCCGTGAACTACACCGACGCCCCCGTGGGGCGGACGGGGATCGACAAGCGACCGGTCGAGGGGCCGGTACGGGTCGAGGCGCCGGGCCCGCCCCGGGTCGGGGCGAGCGGGGTCGCCGGGGACGCCGTGTGCGACCTGCGCTTCCACGGCGGCGACGACCGGGCCGTCTACGCCTTCGCGCGCGAGGACATGGACCTCTGGGAGGGCGAACTGGGCCGGCCGCTGACCAACGGCTCCTTCGGCGAGAACCTCACCACGCTCGGGCTCGATGTGAACGGGGCCCTGCTCGGCGAGCGCTGGCGGGTCGGCCGGGACGTGCTCCTCGAGGTGACGGGCGGCCGCATCCCCTGCCGTACGTTCGCCGGTTTCGTCGAGGAGAAGGGGTGGGTCCGCCGCTTCACGCAGTCGACCGCCGGTCCGGGAGCGTTTCTGCGGGTGATCGAGCCGGGTGAACTCAGGGCCGGCGACCCGGTCACGGTCGTCCACCGCCCCGCACACGACATCACGGTCGCCCTCCTGCACCGGGCCGCGACGACCGAGCGCGCGCTGCTGCCGAGCACGCTGGTCGCGGCCGAGTGGATGGAGTCGGGACTGCTCGAACTCGCCCGCACGTACGCGGAGAAGTACGGCACCGGCTCCTGATCGCCGGGGTCGTGACGCGGGGCACTAACGTTGCCGCGTATGACGACTGCACTGATTACGGGCGCGACGGCGGGGATCGGGGCCGCCTTCGCGCGGAAGCTGGCGGCGGACGGTCACGACGTGGTGCTCGTGGCCCGCGATGTGAAGAGACTGCGGGAGCAGGCGACCGAGCTGCACGACCGGCACGGCATCGAGGCCGAGGTCCTGGCGGCGGACCTGGCCGAGGAGAAGGGGATCGCGGCCGTGGAGGCCCGCCTCTCCGATGCGAAACAGCCGGTGGACCTGCTGGTCAACAACGCCGGCTTCGGCAACAAGGGCCGCTTCCTGGAAGTGTCCATGGCCGACGAGTTGAAGATGCTGACGGTGCACTGCGAGGCGGTGCTGCGGCTGACGTCGGCGGCGGCCGAGTCGATGCGCACGCGCGGCAGGGGCGGGGTGGTGAACGTGGCCTCGGTGGCGGCGTTCGTCCCGCGGGGCACGTACGGGGCGTCGAAGGCGTGGGTCGTGCAGTTCACCCAGGGCGCGGCGCGGGACCTGGCGGGCACCGGGGTGCGGCTGATGGCGCTCTGCCCGGGGTTCGTCCGGACGGAGTTCCACGAGCGGGCCGGAATGGGGACGGACAACATCCCGGGCTGGATGTGGCTCGACGCGGACAAGCTGGTGGCCGCGGCGCTGAGCGATCTGGCCCGGGGGAAGACGCTGTCGATCCCGGACCCCCGCTACAAGGCGCTGATGGGCGTGGTGAAGCTGGCGCCTCGCGGCCTGCTCGGAGGGGTGTCCTCCAAGGCAGGCCGCAAGTACGGCCCCAAGTGACGGCCGTCCGGGGCCAGTCGGTCCCGGGACCCTCGTACGCCCCACTGTTCGGAACCGATTCGGAATCGACGTCGCCGCCCCGTCGTCGCGGCTGACGTCGTTGCGGAGGGTCACAGATCCTCCGGATCGAGGGTGAGTCGGGCCGTGGTTCCGTTCTGCCAGGTCACGTGCAGCGTGCGGCCGGTGACCTGGACGGCCGCGAGGGTGGTGACGGGGGCGGGGTCGGGTTCGGCGGTGAGCGAGGCGAGGGCCACGAAGAGGCACTCGGCGCCGCTGGTGGCGCCGTGCAGGGCGGCGGTACGGGTGTCCGGGCCGCCCTGGAGGGTGGCGCCGGTGGCGAGTTCGACGGGCTCGGCGACCCGCGGGTAGCCGTGGACCGGGTGGAGCTGGGCGGTGGGGCCTTCGGGGGTGGTGGCCCAGCCGGTCTGGCGTACGGGAGTTCCGTCGGGCGCTCCGAGGACGAGGTGGGCGCGGACCTCGGCGCGGCCGTGGGCCAGGGTCGCGGAGAGGATCCGGATGCCGGGGAGCGGGGTGTGCAGGGAGGCCGCCCAGCCGGGTCCGGTGCCCAGGGGCGTCGCGGGGCCGCGCCGGGTGACCCGGCCGTCGACGAGCAGGGCGAAGTGGTTGTCGGGCTGGTCGGGCGGGGTGGTGGGGCCGGTGCGCGTGGAGTAGGCGTAGCGGGCGTAGCCGGAGTCGTCGGCGCCGGACGGGTCGCTGCTCACATGGTTGCTGCCGTGGTTGTGGAGGCGGACGAGTCCGTCGGCGGCGGTGGACTGGATGAGCAGGGCGGCCGGGGCGACGGGACGCACGGTGTCGGCGCGCTCGGCGGGGAGGGGTTCCTCGGAGTCGGTCCAGGCCGGATGGTCGGCGGGGAGGAGGAGACCGAGGAAGCCCTTGGCGGCCCAGTAAGGGGAGGCGGGTCCGGAGTAGCTCTGCACGACCGGTGCGTCCGGGCCGTGCCAGCCGAGGGTGAGCAGGCCGCGCTCGTCGGTGGCGCCCCGGTCGAGGAAGTACTGGAGCGTTCCGGAGGCGAGGCGGCGGGTGGCGCCGGGGGTGAGCGGGGTGTGTCCGGTGAGGGCCCCGAGCCAGGGGGCGGCCGCGGCGGCGAAGCGGTAGGTGAGGGAGCGCCCGTACGGGAGGGGGGCGCCGTCGGCGTCGAAGAGGTGGACGTGGTCGTCGAGGTGGCGGCGCAGCCGCGGTCCGTAGCGGTCGAGGAGGTCCCGGTCGCCGGCGAGGTGGGCGTGCAGGACGGGGTAGAAGTGCAGGGCCCAGGCGTTGTAGTGGTCGAAGGCGCGGTTGTCGCCGTCGCTGTACCAGCCGTCGCCGACGTACCACTTCTCGATGCGGTCGAGGGAGCGCTCGATGGTGGCGGCGGCGCGGTCGGTCTCGATGCCGGCGTCCTGGAGGAAGCCGGCGACCGTGAGGCCGAAGAGCCACCAGTTGTTGTCGACCGGGGAGGGTTCGAGCGCGGGCAGCAACCAGTCGACGGCGCGTTGGCGGGTGCGGTCGTCGAGGGCGTCCCAGAGCCAGGGGCGGGTCAGGCGCAGCCCGAGGGCGACGGAGGCGGATTCGACGACGGCCTGGCGTACGTCGGTGAGGAGCGGCCAGGAGTCGGGGCCGGTCGAGCCGGGTTCCTCGGTGCCGGCGGCAAGTCCCTCGGCGTAGCGGGGCAGATGGCCGTGCGGATCCTCTCCCCGGGCACCGGCGACGCGCAGGGCGGCGAGGAGGAACGTACGGGCGTGGCCTTCGAGGCCGTCGGAGCGCACGCCGGACCAGCTGGGGCGGGGGCCCGGCAGGTCGACGAGTCCGTGGCGGGGCGAGGCGTACGGCCGTACGGCGAGGAGGAGGCGGTCGGCGGTGTCCTCCCAGTGCGCACGGGTCCAGCCGGTGAACGGGCTGAGCTCACGGTTCTCGGGCGGCGTGGGCATGATGCTCCCTGCGGCGGACGTCGGCGTCGCCGGGAATCATGAACGCGCCTCGATCGAACGTCAATGGATCGGACCGAATGATCGAAATACCTTCGATTCGATCATTCTGCATGAGAAGCTTCTGACGACAGGGCCGGCGGATCACCGACCCACCACACCGCAAGGGGGAGACACGCCGTGCGCGAGAGTGCCGTCGAACGACACGACCGACTGCTGGCCCTGGTGCGCGAGCGCGGCACGGCGCGCGTCGCCGACCTGGCCACGCTCCTGGGGGTCTCCCCCGTCACCGCCCGCCGCGACGTCGAGGCGCTGGCGGCCAAGGGCCTGCTCGACCGGGTGCACGGGCAGGTCTCCTGGCCGGAGCGCCAGGTCGACCCGGGCGCCCGGCGGGCCGGCGAGGGGCTCGTGCTCGGGCTGCTCGCGCCCTCCGCCACGTACTACTTCGCCGAGGTCATCCGGGGTGCGCACGAGGCCGCGGCGCGGGCCGGGGCCCGGCTCGTGCTGCGGATCTCGGACTACCGCCCGGAGGAGGACCGCGCGCGCACCGAGGGTCTGCTCGCGGCGGGCGCCGAGGGCGTGCTCGTCGCGCCCGGCTGGCGGGGCCCCGAGGACCGGCTCGCGTACGGGGACTGGCTCGCCGAACTGCCCGTACCCGCCGTGCTCCTGGAGCGCCGCGCCGACCCCGGCACCCCCCTCGACGCCCTGGACCGGGTGGTCTCCGACCACGGCCACGGCGTCCTGCTCGCCCTGCGCCACCTGCTGGACCTGGGCCACGCGACACCGCTGCTCGTGGCTCGCGGCGACAGCCCGACGGCGCTCGCGGTGCGCGCCGGATACGCCGAGGCGCTGGACACCCTGGGCCTGGAGGCGCCCGGCCCGGTGATCGATTCCGTGCCGGCCGACCAGAACCCGGAGGGTTTCGAGCGCGCGGTCCGCGCCCTGCACGAGGCGGTGACCTCCGGCCGGGCGAGCGCGGCCCTGGTGCACAACGACGTGGACGCGATCGAGATCGTCCAGCGCCTGGCGGACCTGGGGGTGAGGGTGCCGGAGGACCTGGCCCTGATCGCGTACGACGACGAGGTCGCCGCGCTCGCCGACACCCCGCTCACGGCGGTGGCCCCGCCCAAGCGTCAGGTCGGGCGCCATGCCACGGAGTTGCTGGTGGAGCGGTTGACGGAGGCGGCCACGGCCCCGGACGAGGAGGCGGCGCGGCGCCATCTGAGCCTGTTGCCGCGGCTGCGGGTGCGGTCCTCCTGCGGGGCTCCCCGCGATGTCCGTCCCGCCTGATCGATTCGATCTTTTTTCGATCAATCAATCTTTCGCTCTTGACTTCGGTCACGAACGGTCCAAGGATCGCGGCCACAACGCCCAAGCCGCCCGCCTTCAGGAGCCGTGCCGTGAGCCGTACTTGGAACAGAACGTCCCGTGTCATAGCCGGCACCGCCACCGCCCTCGCCGTCCTCACGGCCTGTGGCGGCGGCGGTGACGGTGCCGACGCGTCGTCGAACGGGCCCGTGACCATCACCTTCTGGGGCTGGGCCAAGGGCTCCAAGGATGTGGTGGAGGCGTTCAACGCCTCCCACCAGAACATCCAGGTGAAGTTCGAGGAGATCCCCTCCGGCACTGCCGGCGGCTACGCCAAGATCTCCAACGCCGTGAAGGCGGGCAACGCGCCCGACCTGGTCTCCATCGAGTACTCCTCGCTCCCCGAGTTCGTCAGCGCCGGCGCCCTGCAGGACATCGGCGGCGAGTTCACCGAGGCGGACCGGGGCAAGCTGCTGCCGCAGGCGGTCGAGCTGGCCACCCTGGGCGGCAAGACCTGGGCCGTGCCCTTCGACGCCGCCCCGCAGGCCTTCTTCTACCGCAAGGACCTGTTCGCGAAGTACAAGGTCGAGGTGCCCCGGACCTGGGACGAGTTCAGGTCCGCGGCGGAGAAGGTGAAGCAGGCCGACGCCAAGGCCCGCATCGCGACCTTCTTCCCCGACGACCCGACCACCTTCGAGGCGATGGCCTGGCAGGCCGGCGCCCAGTGGTTCAAGGCCGAGAACGACACCTGGAAGATCAACACCACGGACCCGGCCACTACCAAGGTCGCCTCCTACTGGCAGGGCCTCGTCGACGCCGACCTCGTCCACAAAAACGCCTCGTTCAGCCCCGAGTGGACCGGCTCGCTCAAGAACAGCACCACGATCGGCTACCTCGGCGCGTCCTGGGGCGCGGGCGTCCTCAAGGGCACCCTGCCCGAGCAGAACGGCAAGTGGGCCGTGGCGCCCATGCCGAGCTGGGACGGCAAGCCCGCGAGCGGAATGCTCGGCGGCACCACCTTCGCCGTGACCAAGGACAGCAAGAAGAAGGCCGCGGCCGTCGAGTTCGCGGAGTGGATGTCCACCACCGAGGCCGGCGTCAAGGCCCGGATCGCCTCCGGCACCTCCAGCGCCTTCCCCGCCGCGAGCGCGCTGCGCCCGGTCGCCAAGGCGGCCTTCGACGCGAGCTACTACGGCGGCCAAGACATCTACGCCCTCTTCGAGGACGCCGGTACCTCCATCAACCAGAACTGGGCCTGGGGCCCCACCACCGGCACCACCAACACGGCCATCAAGGACCAGTTCGGCAAGATCACCAAGGGTGGTCCGACCATCGCCGACGCCGTCAGGACCGGGCACGAGGCGACCGTGGCCGAGCTGACCAAGCGCGGTCTGAAGGTCGAGGGCTGACCGGATGAGGGCCCGCACCCGTGCCGCAACGTTCCTGCTGACCCCCTTCTTCGCCCTGTTCATCGCGGTGATGGTGGTGCCGATCGGATACGCGGTCTGGCTCAGCCTCTTCACCGAGAAGCAGTCGGGCCTCGGCTTCGGCGGCACGGAGTCGGTGTTCACGGGACTCGACAACTACACCGCGGCACTGGGTGACCGGGCCTTCCGCGAGGGCTTCGGCGTCCTGCTCGGATACTGCCTGTTCTACATTCCGCTGCTGCTCGGCGGGGCCCTCGGCCTCGCCCTGCTGCTCGACTCGGCGCTCGCCCGCGCCCGCCGCTTCTTCCAGCTCGCGCTCTTCCTGCCGCACGCCGTCCCCGGCATCATCGCCGCGCTGATCTGGGTCTACCTCTACACGCCCCAACTCAGCCCGGTCGTCGAGGCGATGGAGGCCGGCGGCATCGGCTTCGACTTCTTCTCGCCCGAGGGCGCCCTGCCCTCCGTGGTCAACATCGCGCTGTGGGAGTGGCTCGGCTACAACATGGTGATCTTCTACGCCGCCCTGCAGGCCATCGACCGCTCCGTCCTGGAGGCGGCCACCGTCGACGGCGCAGGCTCCTGGCGCATCGCGTTCAGCATCAAGGTCCCGCTGATCCGCGCCTCGCTCGTGATGGTCGGCCTCTTCACCGTCATCGGCTCCCTCCAGCTGTTCACCGAGCCCCTGATCCTCAACAAGGGAACGGGCTCCGCCGTCACCTCGACCTGGACGCCGAACATGTACGCGTACACCGCGGCCTTCGACCGCAACGACTACGGACTGGCCGCCGCCGCGTCCGTCCTGCTGGCCCTGACGGCCGCGCTGCTCTCCTTCGCCGTCACCCGACTGACCGGCCGCCGGAAGGGGAAGACGGCATGAGCAAGCCCCGCCCCACGAACGTCTGGCTCTCGAAGACCGCCGTCAACGGAGCGCTCGTCCTCGCCGTCGTCTACATGCTCTTCCCGCTCGTCTGGCTGCTGACCGCCGCCACCAAGGACGCGGGCGGCCTGCTGGCGGGCAACGCCTTCTCCTTCGAGGGCTTCGACCTCGGCGGGAACCTCTCGCGCCTCGCCGCGTACAACGACGGCGTCTACTTCCACTGGTACGCCAACAGCCTGCTCTACGCGGGCGTGGGCGCCCTTGCCTGCTCGCTGATCAGCGTCGCCGCGGGCTACGCCTTCGACAAGTACGAGTTCCGGGGCAAGGAGAAGCTCTTCGGCCTCGTGCTCCTGGGCGTGCTCGTCCCCACGACGGCGCTCGCCCTGCCCATGTACCTCCTCGCCAGCGAGGTGGGCATCGTCAACACCTACTGGGCCGTGCTGATCCCCGTCCTGGTCAACCCCTTCGGGGTGTACCTCTCCCGGGTCTTCAGCGCCGGCTACATCCCCGACGAGGCGCTGGAGGCAGCCCGTATCGACGGCGCGGGCGAGCTGCGCACCTTCTGGTCGATCGGTCTGCGCATGATCATGCCGGGCTTCGTGACCGTCTTCCTCTTCCAGTTCACCGCCATCTGGAACAACTTCTTCCTCCCCCTGGTGATGCTCTCGGACCAGAAGCTCTTCCCGCTGAGCCTCGGCCTGTACGCGTGGAACAGCAACGCCCACGCGGAACCCGACTTCTACCCCCTCGTCGTCACCGGATCCCTGCTCGCCGTCGTCCCCCTCGTCGTCGCCTTCGTCTCCCTGCAGCGCCACTGGAAGGCCGGTCTGACCGCCGGCAGCGTCAAGTGAGGAGCCCAGGTCCCACGATGACCACGATGCAGCACGCCACTGACAACCGCCCCTCACTCCTCCTCTCCATGGGCCCGGGCGTCGCCGAACGCCTCCTGACCGACACCCACCGCGGCCGCCTCGCCGCCCTCACCCGCACCGACCCCCGCCTCGTCGCGCACGACCTCTCCGCGCCCGGCCCCCGCGTCGCCGCCGCGCTCGCCGAGGCCGAGATCCTCCTCACCTGCTGGGGAGCGCCGCCGCTGACCGCCGCCGTCCTGGACCGCGCGCCGCGCCTGCGGGCTGTCGTCCACGCGGCCGGCTCGGTCAAGCACCATGTCACCGAGGCCTGCTGGGACCGGGGCCTCGCCGTCACCTCGGCCGCCGCGGCCAACGCACTGCCCGTCGCCGAGTACACCCTCGCCGCGATCCTCTTCGCCGGGAAGCAGGTCCTGCCTTCGGCCCTGCGGTACGGGGAGGCCCGCGCCGAGGACGCGTGGACGGCGGAGTCGGCGTCCTGGGGCAACTACCGGCGCACGGTCGGCCTGATCGGCGCCTCGCGGATCGGCCGCCGGGTCATCGAGCTGCTGCGCCCCTTCGACTTCGAGGTGCTGCTGTACGACCCGTACGTGACAGCCGACGAGGCCCGCGCGCTCGGTGTGGAGGCGGTGGGCCTCGACGACCTGTGCGCGCGCAGCACGATCGTCTCCGTGCACGCGCCCCAACTCCCCTCCACGTACCGGATGATCGGAGCGCCGCAGCTGGCCCTGATGCCCCAGGGCGCGACCCTCGTCAACACCTCGCGCGGCTCCCTGATCGACGAGACGGCGCTCCTCCCGCACGTGGCATCGGGCCGCCTCCACGCGGTCCTCGACGTCACGGACCCGGAGGTCCCGCCCACGGACTCACCGCTCTGGACCCTCCCCAACGTCCTGCTCACCCCGCATGTGGCGGGCTCGCTCGGCAACGAACTGCACCGGATGGCGGACCAGGCGCTGGAGGAGGTGGCGCGGTACGGGCGGGGGGAGCCGTTCGCGGATCCGGTACGGCCGTCGGACCTGACGCGCTCGGCCTAGCGAAGCGCCGCCCAAAGGCGCTCCCAGGCAAGCAACGCCGTCTTGCCCGCCCAGGCCTCCGCGCGCCACCTGCTGCATGACCCCATGCTGCCAGGGCACCCGAAGACCCGGGACCTAGACTGGAAGGGTCCCACCCGGTCCGGGAGGCGTCATGACATTCGTACAGATAATCGACTGCAAGACCAGCCGGTTCGACGATCTGAACCGGCTCATGGACAAGTGGGTCGAACAGACCAAGGGCAAGCGGACGGCCACCCACAGTGTCATCGGCAAGGACCGCTCCGACTCGGACCATCTCGTGGAGATCGTCGAGTTCCCCTCCTACGAGGTGGCGATGACGAATTCGCAGCTCCCCGAGACGGATCGCATCTTCCGGGAGATGGTCGCGCTCTGTGACGAGATGCCGACGTTCACGGACCTGGACATCGTGCGGGACATCCAGCTGTACAAGGCCAACGCCCGCCGGTTCTTCGAGCTGATCAGCTCGAAGGGGGAGCTTCCGCCGCTCGACGAGGTCCTCGCCGAGGGCTATCACGACCACGATCCGACCAACGAGCAGGACGTCATCGGCATGGACGCGGTACGCCGCGAGGCGGAGATGTGGAGGGGCGGGTTCGACTTCGACGTCACCGTGAACGATCAGATCGCCGAGGGCGACCGGGTGTGCACGCGGTGGACCTGGGTGGGCACGCACACCGGCGATTTCATGGGGCTCCCGGCCACCGGCATGAAGGTCTCCATGAGCGGGACGACCATCCACCAGTTCCGCCAGGACGGCAAGATCGCCGAGGGATGGTGGCAGTACGACATGCTCGGGCTCATGGGGCAGCTCGGCGCCGTCGAGGCGTAGGACTCCCGGAGGCTCCGTAGAGACACCGAGGCCCGGTGTCCCCGCGACGGGGACACCGGGCCTCAGTGGTCAGTCAGGTGCCTCAGTGGGAGTGGCCGTGACCGTGGCCGTGGCCCGCGTCCGCCGGCTCCTCTTCCTTCTTCTCCACCACGAGGGTCTCGGTGGTGAGGAGGAGGGAGGCGATCGAGGCGGCGTTCTCCAGCGCGGAGCGCGTGACCTTCACCGGGTCGATGACGCCGGCCTTGACCAGGTCGCCGTACTCGCCGGTGGCGGCGTTGAAGCCCTGGCCCTTGTCGAGCTCGGCGACCTTCGAGGTGATGACGTAGCCCTCGAGGCCGGCGTTCTCGGCGATCCAGCGCAGCGGCTCGACGGCGGCGCGGCGGACGACCGCGACACCCGTGGCCTCGTCGCCGGTCTTGTCGAGGTTGCCCTCGAGGACCTTGACGGCGTGGACCAGAGCGGAGCCACCACCGGAGACGATGCCCTCCTCGACCGCGGCGCGGGTCGCGGAGATGGCGTCCTCCAGACGGTGCTTCTTCTCCTTCAGCTCCACCTCGGTGGCGGCGCCGACCTTGATCACGCACACGCCGCCGGCCAGCTTCGCGAGGCGCTCCTGGAGCTTCTCGCGGTCCCAGTCGGAGTCGGTGGACTCGATCTCGGCCTTGATCTGGTTGACGCGGCCCGCGACGTCCTCGGAGTTGCCGCCACCGTCGACGATGGTGGTGTCGTCCTTGGTGATGGTCACGCGGCGGGCGGTGCCCAGCACGTCCAGACCGGCCTGGTCGAGTTTGAGGCCGACCTCCTCGGCGATGACGGTGGCACCGGTGAGGGTGGCCATGTCGCCGAGCATCGCCTTGCGGCGGTCGCCGAAGCCGGGGGCCTTGACGGCAACGGCGTTGAAGGTGCCACGGATCTTGTTGACGACCAGGGTCGACAGGGCCTCGCCCTCGACGTCCTCGGCGATGATCAGCAGCGGCTTGGAGGAGCCGGCCTGGATGACCTTCTCGAGGAGCGGCAGCAGGTCCTGGATCGAGGAGATCTTGCCCTGGTGGATCAGGATGTACGGGTCGTCGAGGACGGCCTCCATACGCTCCTGGTCGGTCACCATGTACGGGGACAGGTAGCCCTTGTCGAAGGCCATGCCCTCGGTGAAGTCGAGCTCCAGGCCGAAGGTGTTGGACTCCTCGACGGTGATGACACCGTCCTTGCCGACCTTGTCCATCGCCTCGGCGATGAGCTCGCCGACCTGCTGGTCCTGCGCGGAGAGCGCGGCCACGGCGGCGATGTCGGACTTGTCCTCGATCGGACGGGCGGTCGCGAGCAGCTCGTCGGAGACGGCCTTGACCGCGGCGTCGATGCCCTTCTTCAGGGCGGCCGGGGAGGCGCCGGCGGCGACGTTCTTCAGGCCCTCGCGGACGAGCGCCTGGGCGAGCACGGTGGCGGTGGTGGTGCCGTCACCCGCGATGTCGTTGGTCTTGGTCGCCACCTCCTTCACCAGCTGGGCACCGAGGTTCTCGTACGGGTCCTCGATCTCGACCTCGCGGGCGATCGTGACACCGTCGTTGGTGATGGTGGGGGCGCCGAACTTCTTGTCGATGACGACGTTGCGACCCTTGGGGCCGATCGTCACCTTCACCGTGTCGGCAAGCTTGTTGACGCCGCGCTCAAGGGCGCGACGGGCGTCCTCGTCGAACTTCAGGATCTTCGCCATGGGAGCGATTCAGCCCTCTCGGAATTCGTGGTGTAACTGGTGAAACGAACTGCGCCCCGGACGCCCGGTGCGGGGTCAGGGGCGCAGCTCAAAGCATCAACTTCGGTACTTCGGTGAATTACTTCTCGACGATCGCGAGCACGTCGCGAGCCGAGAGGACGAGGTACTCCTCGCCGTTGTACTTCACCTCGGTGCCGCCGTACTTGCTGTACAGCACGATGTCGCCGGTCTTCACGTCGAGCGGCAGGCGCTCGCCGTTCTCGAAGCGGCCCGGGCCCACGGCGAGGACGACGCCCTCCTGGGGCTTCTCCTTCGCAGTGTCCGGGATGACCAGGCCAGAGGCCGTGGTCTGCTCGGCGTCGAGCGGCTGGACCACGATGCGGTCCTCGAGCGGCTTGATGGCAACCTTGGAGCTGGCGGTCGTCACGATCCGACCTCCCCCTTCGGAGATCTCACGGGGTTAACTGTCTGAGGTGGCGACCAGGTGGATCCGTCGTCGCGGGTGCCGGACCTGCCCGTCGCTGTGTTGGCACTCTCCAGTGGGGAGTGCCAGAGCCGAGACTATGACCGCGATTAGCACTCGGTCAAGCGGAGTGCCAATTCAGTGCGGTGTGGCGGTTCGGCGCCGGTACGAGAACGGCGCCGCGGACCGGATCGTTCCGGCCCCTGAGGTCCCTCAGGGGCCCGAGGTCCTTCAGGTCACCCAGCTCCCGCAGCTCCCCCGCCGCCTTCCGCCCCAGACGTTCGATCGGATCCACCGACGACGCACACCCCGACACCCCCAGGAGCACGCCGGCGAGCGCGAGGCCGGCCGCCGGCCGGCGCGCCCGGGTCACACGTAGTCCTCGAGCTTCGCGACCGCGTACCCCTTGGCCGTGATCGTCTTCATCACCCGCCGGATCATGTCCGGCATCGAGCCCTTCCAGTCCTTCTTGCCCCGGAAATGCGTGAGCACGATGTCGCCGGGGTGCAGGTCCCGGTCCCACTCGCGCCACTCCATCCGGTCGGGGAACGCCTCGGAGGCCCAGAGCGGCACCGCCTTGACCCCGCACGCCTTCGCCGCGCGCAGCGTGGACTCGTTGTAGTTGCCGTAGGGCGGGCGGAAGAGCGGCGGCCGCTTCCCGTACCGCTTCTCGATGGTGTCCTGCATCCCGCAGATCTCCCGCTTCTGCGCGGCATACGAAAGCCCGGGCATGTAGCGGTGGTTGAGGGTGTGGTTGTGCAGGGAGACGCCGGCGTCCTGCATCCTCCTGAAGTAGCCGTAGTCCTCCTTGACGAGGTAGTCGCTCAGGAAGGCGCTGTACGGGATCTGCAGCTCGGTCATCATCCGGATCAGCTCCGGGTCCTTCTCCGCGCCGTCGTCGATCGTCAGGAAGACGACCTTCTCCTTGGTCGGCACGGTGGTGAAGACGGGCGGCAGGCCCTCGCCGTCGGTCTCGAACCCCTTGCGGGTGGTGATCTTCGGCTTCACGGCGGGCGGGGCCGGAGCCTCCAGCGGGGGCCGGTCGAGGCCCCACTTCTTGGCGGCGAGCACACGGGCGGCCCGCTGCTTGCGGACCTTCTCGACGTAGGCGGTGAGGGCGCCGGAGGCACCCTGCGCCTTGGGCTGTCCGGCGGCGGGGCTCGCGGGCCCCTTGTCCGGGCCCTCCGCCTTCTCCGAGGGGCCCGCACAGGCGGACCCGAGGGCGGCGACGAGCAGGACCGCGCCCACCGAGCGCCGCATGCGAACCGCACGCTTCGAGCACATTTCTTCCGTTTGTCGTACTAGCTGCATGGCGCCGCATCCTGTCAGCGCCGGGCCCCGCACGGCCGTCGACACGGCCGTCGACACCGTCGCCGGGCGCCCACCATCCCCCGGCTGGCCCACAATGGGACGGATGACCGACCTCGCCGCCTTCACCGCCCTGCTCACCCCCGAGGGCCAGACCCTGCTCGCCGCCCTGCGCGACTACGACCCCGCCCAGGAACTGGCGGTCGCCTCACGGCTGCGCCGCGACCACCCCGCCGAACTGGTCTCGGCCGCCCTCGGTCAGGCCCGGCTGCGCCAGCGCGCGGTGGCGAAGTTCGGCGCCGAGGACGCGCACCGGATGTACTTCACGCCCAACGGCGTCGAGCAGTCGACCCGGGCGACGGTCGGGGCCTACCGCGCGGAGCGCTTCCGGGCGCTCGGCGTGCGCGGCGTGGCCGATCTGTGCGGCGGGATCGGCGGGGACGCGATCGCGTTCGCGCGGGCCGGGATCTCCGTCCTGGCCGTGGACCGCGACCCGCTGACGGCCGAGGTCGCCCGCGCCAACGCCACCACGCTCGGGCTCGCCGACCTGATCGAGGTGCGGTGCGCGGACGTGACCGAGATCGACACGAGCCCGTACGACGCCGTCTTCGTGGACCCGGCGCGGCGCGGGGGGAGGGGCAGGATCTTCGACCCGGAGGCGTACTCCCCGCCGCTCTCCTGGGCGGTCGAGGCCGCCCGCAAGGCCCCGCACGCGGCGCTGAAGATCGCCCCCGGCATCCCGCACGAGGCGGTCCCGGAGGAGGCGGAGGCCGAGTGGATCTCGGACGGCGGGGACGTGAAGGAGGCCGTCCTGTGGTTCGGCACCGCCCCCGGCGAACGCCGCGCCACCCTCCTGCCCTCCGGTGCGAGCCTGACCGGCCGCGGCCTGCCCGACCCCGCGCCGCGCCCGGTCGGCCGCTACCTCTACGAGCCGGACGGGGCGGTCATCCGCGCGCACCTCGTCGCCGAGGTCGCCGAGGAGCTGGCCGGCGGCCTGATCGACGAGACGATCGCGTACGTCACGGCGGACGCCCTCACCCCCACCCCCTACGCCACCGCGTACGAGATCACCGACGAACTCCCCTTCAACCTCAAGAAGTTGAAGGCCCTGCTGCGCGAACGCGAGGTGGGCACACTGACGGTGAAGAAGCGCGGCTCGGCCGTCGAACCCGAGGAGATCCGGCGCAGGGTCAAGCCCAAGGGCCCGAACGCCGCGACGGTCTTCCTCACTCGGGTCGCGGGTGCCCCGACGATGCTGATCGGCTCACCGGCCGGCCGGTGAGCCGGACCGCGAATCGGTAGTGCCCCACGGCCTTCGTCAGCCCGACGAGGCCCGTGATCCACAGGATGAGGCCGACTCCCATCCCGTACGCGACGAGCCCGTAGCCACCGTCCTCGGGGCCCGTGCCGGCCGGGACGGCGAAGGAGATCCACAGGCCGACGGCGCACATCGCGAAGGACAACAGCGCCCAGGAGAGGCCCAGCGTCGGCGCGCGCAGCCGGGCGTCGGTGGCGGGGTGGCGGTCCAGGGCCGCCCACTGGGCCAGCCGCTCGCGGGCCACTCGGTCGCGGAGGATCCCGCGCACGGTCATCCACACCGCGGGGACCAGGATCGCGATCCCGAAGCACGTCGAGAACAGCGCGAGCATCAGCGTGATCGGATCGATCTGCCCGTGGTCGAAGGAGGTCAGGGCGACGCCGACGAAGGACCAGCCGAGCTCCAACAGCACGAACCACACGAGGAAGAGCGCCAGTCGCCGCCCGCCCAGCAGCCGGCGGCCGAGTTCGTCCATCGCCAGCGCCCGGTCGACGAGCCGCGCCTCGCGGTCGGGCCAGGCCTGTATCTCGGCGGGCGGCGGAGGCGGGGGCAGCGGAGTGCGGCGGGACATGCGTCCGAGCCTACCGAGCCGCCGTTCCACGCCCCCGGCCCACGCCCCGCCGGAACCCCTAGAGAGGGTTCCGCCCCACCCGCTCCGCCCGCTCCCGCAGCAGGGCCCGCTCCCGCTCGTTGCGGGTCAGCGAGGCCGCCCGCTCGAACTCCGCCCGGGCCTCCTCCGTCCGCCCCAGTCTGGCCAGCAGGTCGCCCCGTACGCTCGGCAGCAAGTGGTAGCCCGCCAGGCCGGGTTCGCCGGCCAGGGTGTCGACGAGCGCGAGACCCGCCTCCGGGCCCTCCGCCATCGAGACGGCGACCGCACGGTTCAGCTCGACGACCGGGGAGGGCGCGACGGCCGCCAGCCGGGCGTACAGGGCCGCGATGGTCCGCCAGTCCGTCTCCTCGTACGTCAGGGCCTTCGCGTGGCAGGCGGCGATGGCGGCCTGGAGGGCGTACGGGCCGTACGTACCGCCCTCGCCCGCCCGTTGCAGCGAGGCGAATCCGCGCCGGATCAGCAGCCGGTTCCAGCGGCTCCGGTTCTGGTCGGCGAGGAGGACCGGCTGCCCGTCCGGTCCGGTCCGGGTCGCGAACCGGGACGCCTGGATCTCCAACAGGGCGGCCAGTCCGTGGACTTCGCCCTCCTTCGGCATCAGCCCGGCGAGCACCCTGGCCAGCCGCAGCGCGTCCTCGCACAGCGCCGGCCGCAGCAGGTCGTCGCCCGCCGTGGCCGAGTAACCCTCGTTGAAGATCAGGTAGATGACCTCGAGGACGGAGCCGAGCCGGGCCGCACGCTCCTGCCCGTACGGCACCTCGAACTCCACGCCCGCCTTCGCCAGCGACCGCTTCGCCCGCACGATCCGCTGCGCGACCGTCGGCTCCGGTACGAGGAAGGCGCGGGCGATCTCGTCCGTGCGCAGCCCGCCGAGCAGCCGCAGGGTCAGCGCGGTCCGCGCCTCGGCGGAGAGCACCGGGTGGCAGGCGGTGAAGATCAGCCGCAGCAGGTCGTCGTCGATGTCCTCGGGACCCGACGGCTCGGGGTCGTACGTCTCCTCGGTGAGCTCCCGGCCCACCTCCGCGAGCTTGCGCGCGTACGTCTCGCGGCGCCGTACGAGATCGACGGCCCGGTTCTTCGCGGCGGCCGTCAGCCAGGCGCCCGGCCGGTCCGGGACACCCGTCCGCGGCCACTGCTCCAGGGCGGCGACGAGCGCGTCCTGGGCGATCTCCTCGGCGATGCCGACATCTCGGACGATCCTCGTCACGGCGGCGATGATCCGCGGCGACTCCATCCGGAAGACCGTCTCCACCGCACGAGGGGTACTGGGCACGGGTGCTGTCACGGTTTCCCATGACAGCACACCCGCCCGGGCGTCACCTCTCCGTCAGCCCGACTCCGTCAGCCCATCTCCTCGATCTCACGCACCTCGCAGGTCACCTTCCACTGCGGCGGGTGGACCTCCAGGAACCGCTTGGCCCACTCCATGGCCTCCGCCTTGTCCCGGCACTGGGTGATGGAGTAGCCGCCGACGACCTCCTTGGTCTCGGTGAACGGGCCGTCGGTGTAGCCGATCTTCCCGCCCTCCCAGATCACGCGGGTGGCCTCGGAGGTGGGCTTGAGCCCGGCCGTCTCCAGCATCACGCCGGCCTTGGTGATCTCCTCGAACAGCGCGCCCATCCGCTCGTCGAAGCCGGGGTCGGCGTCCTCCAACTGGAAGGCGCCCTCTTCGATGCGGATCATCGTCAGGTAGCGGGGCATGGTCTGTCTCCTTGCGTGGCGGGCGGGGCCGTTCCCCGCCTTTCACTCATACGTCGAACGGGTTCCGCCCGCATCGACACCACGCGCGAAGAAATTTCCGGGAACGTCTCAGACGTAGTCCTCCAGGCGGGCCACCGTGAAGCCCTGCTCCTGGATGTGGCGCAGCATGTTGGCCGTCATCCGGGTCATCGTCGTGCCCTTGAGCTCGGACGGGCCGCGGAAGTGCGCCAGGATGATGTCGCCCGGGTGCAGCTTCTTGTCGCCGCGCTGGTACTGCATGTTCTTGATCTGCATCGACTCGCGCCACAGCACGATCGCGTCCACCCCGCACGTGCCCGCGGCGGCGCGGGTGTCCTCGTTCCAGTTGCCGTACGGCGGACGGAAGAGCCGCGGGGGCGTCCCGTACTCCTTCGCCAGCTTCTCCTGCTGACCGCAGATCTCCCGGCGCTGGGCGGCCGGGCCGAGTGTGCGCAGGTTCGGGTGGGTGAGGGTGTGGTTGGCGACGCCGTTGCCGAGGGCGGTGAGCGGCTTGAAGTAGCCGTAGTCGGCGCGGATGGCGGAGTCGGTGAGGAACATCGTCACCGGGACGTTCAGGTCCTCCATCATCCGCACGAACTCCGGGTCCTTCTCGGCCCCGTCGTCGATCGTGATGAAGACGACCTTGTCCTCGGTCGGGATCTCGCTGATGACCGGGACCGGTCCGCCGACGGCCCGCTTGACCGGCTTGGTCTTCGGCGGGGCGGGCGGGGCGGCGAAGGGCTTCAGGCCCCACTTCCGGTACGCGGCGGCGGCCTGGGCCGCCTTGTCGGGGGCCTTCGGCGCCTCGGGGGCCGCCGCCGCGGGAGCGCCGCCCCCCGCCTCACGCGGAGTGGCGTCCGCACCGGAGGTGCAGCCCGTCATCAGCAGGGCCGCGACGGTCAGCGCCGCCCACGTCACGATCTTCTTGTCCACGCCGAGTGTCACGTGGTGGATGATGCGACAAAATGACCGGAGGTTGCCTCAGTCCACGGACTCGAAACGCCAACGATGCACCGGACGGGTGAGCAGGTCCCCCGCCGGCTCCGGCAGTTCGGGCAGCTCGGCGTCGAGCGCGGGCGCCTCCCACCAGGTCAGCACGAGCACCCGGTCCTGCGGGGCGCGGAAGGTCTCGCGCCGCAGCGGCTCGTACGGCAGGATCTGCCCCCGCGCCCACTCCAGGAGCTCGGCGCCACGGCCCTGGACCGCGCGCGCCTCCCACATCAGGACGACCCTCATGAGTAGAGGTTCTCCTTGCTCACCTCATGCACGTGGTCGTGGTCGTGGGAGTGCCCGTGGGTGCCCGGCACGTGCGGGTCCGTCACCGGAAGCGACGAGTCCGCCGACAGCTCCCAGTCGGAGGCCGGCCGGTTGCGCGCCACCATCTCCGCGCCCAGGGCCGCCACCATCGCGCCGTTGTCCGTGCAGAGCCCGGGCCGCGGCACCCGCAGCCGGATCCCCGCCCGCTCGCACCGCTCCTCGGCCAGCGCCCGCAGCCGCGAGTTGGCCGCCACACCGCCACCGATCATCAGGTGGTCGACGCCTTCGTCCTTGCAGGCCCGGACGGCCTTGCGGGTCAGCACGTCGACGACCGCCTCCTGGAAGGAGGCCGCCACGTCCCGCACCGGCACCTCCTCGCCCGCCGCCCGCTTGGCCTCGATCCAGCGGGCCACGGCGGTCTTGAGACCCGAGAAGGAGAAGTCGTACGCGGGGTCCTTCGAGCCGGTCAGACCGCGCGGGAAGGCGATCGCGTTCGGGTCGCCCTCCCTGGCGAGCCGGTCGATGACCGGACCGCCGGGGAAGCCGAGGTCGAGCACGCGCGCGATCTTGTCGAAGGCCTCGCCGGCCGCGTCGTCGATGGTGGCGCCCATCGGCCGGACGTCGGCGGTGATGTCGGGCGCGAGCAGCAGCGAGGAGTGGCCGCCGGAGACGAGCAGCGCCATCGTCGGCTCGGGCAGCGGGCCGTGCTCCAGCTGGTCCACGCAGATGTGCGAGGCGAGGTGGTTCACGCCGTACAGCGGCTTGCCGAGCGCGTACGCGTACGCCTTCGCCGCCGAGACACCGACCAACAGGGCCCCCGCGAGGCCGGGTCCGGCCGTCACGGCGATGCCGTCGAGGTCGCGGGCGGAGATCCCGGCGTCCTTCAGTGCGCGCTCGATGGTCGGGACCATCGCCTCGAGGTGCGCGCGCGAGGCGATCTCGGGCACGACTCCGCCGAAACGGGCGTGGGTGTCCACGCTGGAGGCGACCGCGTCCGCGAGCAGGGTCGTGCCACGGACGATGCCGACCCCGGTCTCGTCGCAGGAGGTCTCGATGCCGAGTACGAGCGGTTCGTCAGCAGCCATCAGAATCAGTCTCTGTTCCTTGAACGGTCAGTCGCATCACGAGCGCGTCGACATTGCCCGGCTGGTAGTAGCCGCGCCGGAAGCCGATGGGCTCGAAGCCGAAGCGCTCGTACAGCTTCTGGGCCCGGGTGTTGTCCACCCGTACCTCCAGCAGCACCTCGTCGCACTCGAAGGCGGTGGCGTGCTGGAGCAGATCGGTGAGCAGCCGGGCGCCGAGCCCGGTCCCCCACTGGTCGCGGGCGACGGCGATCGTCTGGACGTCGCCGAGGCCGCCGGCGGCGGCGAGCCCCGCGTACCCGACGAGCTTCCCCTCGGCCTCCGCCACGACATAGCGGCGGGTGGCCCGGGGCCCGCGGGCATGCGCCAGCTCGGACCAGAACATCCCCTCGGACCAGGCGTCCTCGGGAAACAGCTCGTGCTCGAGGACGAGCACGGGCTCGATGTCCCACCAGCGCATCTCGCGCAGGGTCGCGGCGGTGGTCACGGCGGTCACTTGGGGGTGACCACCTTGTAGTTCTTCGGCACCTGGGCGTCGGGCCGGCGCAGGTACATCGGCAGCGGGTCGAGGAAGTCGGCGCCCGCCGCGAGCCGTTCCGCCGCCAGGGCGGCCAGGGCGCCCGCCGACTGGTGCTCGGGGTCGCGGGCGTCCGGGAAGACCTCGGGGTAGAGGCGCGCGCCGGCGCCGACGACCGGAAGTCCGGCGACCTGCTCGGCGATCTCGGCCGGCCGGTCGACGGCCGCGTCGGTCACGCGCGTACGGGAGTTCTCGTACCGCGCCCAGTAGACCTCCTTGCGGCGCGCGTCCGTCGCGACGACGAACGGCTCCTCGATCCCGGAGGCGTACGCGAGCCCGTCCAGCGTGCACAGGCCGTGCACGGGCACGCCGAGCACGGAGGCGAAGGTCGCGGCGGTGACCAGACCCACTCGAAGTCCGGTGTACGGCCCCGGTCCGACGCCGACCACGACACCGGTGACCGCGTCGAGGGCCAGCCCGGCCTCCTTGAGGACCCGGTCGACGGCGGGCAGCAGGAGCTCCCCGTGACGGCGGGCGTCGACCTGCCGCGACTCGGCGACGACGGATTCGCCGTCGTGGAGGGCGACGGTGACGGCGGGCGTGGCGGTATCCATGGCGAGCAAGAGCACGCAAACAGCCTACGGCTCCCGGCCGGTCCGCACGGCGCCCCGTCCCGGTCGCCCGCGACTGCTACCGTCACGTCGAACATGTATGGGGGTACCTCCCGGGCCGAAGGCTCCGGGGGAGGAAGGTGGGCAGCACGGTGGCACGGAGCAGCTCGGGATTCGTGGCCGGGCTCACGGCGGCGGCGGTCGCCGCGGTCGCCTTCCTCGCCTACCAGGCGTCGGCGAACGCGCCCGCCGACGTGTCGGCCAAGCCGAGGACCACGGCTTCGGCCCCGGCGGCCTCCGTGACCGGCGGCCCCGAGAAGCCCGCCAAGGACCCCCTCGCCGTCCCGGCGGACTCGGGCAGCGGTGCGCGCGTGGTGTACGCGCTGGCCGAGCGCCGGGTGTGGCTGGTGGACACGAAGGGTCAGGCCACGCACACCTTCTCGGTCATGCCGAGCACGGTCCACCCGGTACCGGGGGCGTACACCGTGTCCTCGCGCTCGGGCACGGTCCGCGGCTCGGACGGGGTGCAGATCGAGCACGTGGTGCGGTTCACGACCGTGCAGGACGTCTCGATCGGCTTCAGCGCGGCGGTCGACGGCACGCTGCCGACACCGGACCCGGCGCGGAAGACGGGCGGCATCCGCATGAAGCGGGCGGACGGCGACGCGATGTGGACGTTCGCATCGATCGGCGCGAAGGTCGTGGTCGTCGCGTAACGCGGGGCCCGTACGCGGGCACGCGTGGTGCGCGGGGCCGTACGGCGCCACGCCTGACTCGGGGGCCGTGCGCGGCACGCCTCACCCGTCCCCCATTCGGGTTACGCGCCTACGCGGCCTCGCGGCGGAGGGTGTCGTCCCGCTCCGCGTCCTGCTCGGCGGCGGCTTCCGGGTCCGTCGCGCGCGGGGGTGTCGACACCGCGCTCGCCGCGGCACAGGACGCCAGCAGCTCACTCATCGAGATGCTCTCGTCCGCGCGCTCGCGCTCTGGCGTCGCCATGCATGCCTCCCGTAGGTTAGGTGCACCTAACCAGCTCGTGCATCCATGTCACCACGGCTCGTACGACCGACGCAACATCTTCCCGACACCTTGTCGGAACCTACGTACGTTCAGCTCAGCCCGAGGTTCTCGTCGGCCCACCGCGCACCGATCCCGCGCAGAACGACCGTGCGCCGGTCGTCGTCCGTGTCGCCGACGACCCGGTGGATCAGCACGTGCAGCCGGTCGTCCGTCAGGTCCTCGACCTTGCCGTCGCCCCACTCCACGACGACCACCGACTCGGGCAGCGAGACGTCCAGATCGAGGTCCTCCATCTCGTCGAGGCCACCGCCGAGGCGGTACGCGTCGACGTGGACCAGCGCGGGTCCGCCGACCAGGGACGGGTGGACGCGGGCGATGACGAAGGTCGGGGAGGTGACGGCGCCGCGCACGCCGAGGCCCTCTCCCAGGCCGCGGGTCAGCGTCGTCTTCCCGGCGCCGAGCTCACCGGTGAGCATGACGAGGTCGCCGGGGCGGAGCAGCTTGGCCAGGCGACGGCCGATCTCCTGCATCTCCTCCGGGGAGTCGATGTCGAGGGTGGCGGTGGAGTGCGGTTGTTCCATACGGCCCAACCTAACTGCTGCCGGAACCCGCCTTCGCCGCCGCCGCGGGCACCGCTCCGACCTTCGCGAGCAGGTCGGCGAGCCGGTCCGTCACCACCTCGGGGTGCTCCAGCATCACCAGATGGCCGCCGTCGTCCACGATGACCAGCTCCGCTTCCGGCAGCAGGTCGGCGATGGCCTCGGTGTGCGCGCTGGGGGTGACGAGATCGCGGTCACCCGCGAGGGCGAGCACCGGGATCTCGCGGAAGACCTCGAGCGCCGCCGCCTTGTCGTGCTCGGCGAAGGCCGGGTAGAACTCCGCGACCACGTCGATCGGCGTCGACTCGATCATCCGCTCCGCGAACCGGGCGACCGCCGGGTCCACGTCCCTGGACGAGAAGGAGTACTTCTTGATCAGCCCGGCGAACAGGTCGGCCGTGGCCCGGCGGCCCCGCTCGACGAGCTCCGCCTGCGAACCGAGCGCCTTGAGCACGCCCGGCAGGACGCGCCGCACGGCGTTGACCCCGGCGACCGGCAGCCCGTAGTTGACCTCGCCGAGCCTGCCGGCCGAGGTGCCGACGAAGGCCGCACCGACGACACGCTCGCGGACGAGCTCCGGGTAGCGGTCGGCGAGCGCCATGATCGTCATGCCGCCCATCGAGTGTCCGACGAGGACCAGCGGCCCCTCGGGCGCCGCCGCGTCGATGACGGCCTTGAGGTCGCGGCCCAGCTGGTCGATGGAGACGGGCACGCCGTCCGGCCCGGACTGGGCGACCCCGCGGGCCGAGCGTCCGTGACTGCGCTGGTCCCAGTGGACGGTGCGGACCAGGCCGCGCAGCGCCGCCCGCTGGAAGTGCCAGGAGTCCTGGCCGAGGCAGTAGCCGTGGCTGAAGACGACGGTGACGGGCGCGGGCGCCTTGCGGCCGAAGAGCCGCCGGCGACGGGGGGCGGGCGCGTCCGACTCGACCTCGTCGATCTCGTAGTACAGCTCGGTGCCGTCGTCGGCGAGCGCCTTGCCGGAGGTGCCGCGCAGGGAGCCGTAGGGGCCGGAGGCGTCGAGGGCGAGCCGTGCCCTCTGTCGCATACCGCGCCCGACCGTGAGCCGCTCGATGGCGACGCCGGCCGCCGCACCGGCGGCGAGCACGCCTATCGCGGCGCCGGCGAACCCGGCTCGCCGCCAGTTGTCGGTGCTGGACTCGCTCACTGCCGCTCCCCTGTTCGGTCGGTGCTCAGCCGTTCACATAGACGCGCGGGACGCGTGCCCCGATGCGGGTGACGATCTCGTACGCGATGGTGTCGGCGGCCTCGGCCCAGTCCTGGGCGGTGGGCTCACCCCGGTCGCCGGGCCCGAAGAGCACCGCTTCCGTACCCGGTTCGGGCTCGTCCCCGCCGAGATCGACGACGAACTGGTCCATGGCGACCCGCCCGGCCACCCGGCGGACCCGGTCGCCGACCAGAACGGGGCCGCGGCCCGAGGCGTGGCGCGGGACGCCGTCGGCGTACCCGAGCGGGATCAGCCCGAGGGTGGTCTCGCCCTCGGTGACGTAGTGGTGCCCGTAACTGACGCCGTGCCCGCCCGGTACCTGCTTGACGAGGGCGACACTGCCGATCAGGGACATCACGGGCCGCAGCCCGAAGTCTCCGGGCGTACCGAGCTCGGGGCTGGGCGAGACGCCGTACATGGCGATGCCGGGCCGGACCAGGTCGAAGTGGGCCTCGGGCAGGGTGAGGGTGGCCGGGGAGTTGGCGATGTGCCGGACCTCGGGCTCGACACCGGCCTTCTCGGCGTAGTCGAGCATCGTGCGGAAGACGTCGAGCTGGGAGGCGATGGAGGGGTGGCCGGGCTCGTCGGCGCAGGCGAAGTGCGACCAGAGTCCGGTGACGGTGACGAGTCCGTCCTTCTCGGCCTTGAGGGCCTCGCCGACGAGTTCGGGCCAGTCGGCGGGCTGGCAGCCGTTGCGCCCGAGTCCGGTGTCGGCCTTGAGCTGGATACGGGCCGGCTTCCCGGTCTCTCTGGCGGCCTGGACGACCTCGCTCAGGGCCCACATCCCGCTGACGGCCATGTCGAGACCGGCCTCGATGCCCTCGGCCCAGGGGTCGCCGGGGGTCCAGAGCCAGCACAGGATCCGCGCGTCCGTGATCCCGGCGGCGCGCAGGGCGAGCGCCTCGTGCGGGGTCGCGGTACCGAGCCAGTCGGCGCCCGCGTCGAGGGCGGCGCGGGCGCAACGGATCGCGCCATGTCCGTACGCGTCCGCCTTGACCACGGCCATCACCTGGACGTGGGGCGCGACGCGGGCGCGCAGCGTGCGGACGTTCGCACGCAGCGCACCGAGGTCGATCTCGGCGCGGGCTCTGCGGGGCGGCGGTGTCTCAGTCATCGCGCCCAGTCTCTCAGGTGTCAGCTCCCGGGCCGCTTTCCCCAGATGTAGACCCGGTCACCCTTGCGCAGGAGGTCCCAGAGTTTCTTGGCGTGGGCGTGGCTGAGATTCACGCAGCCGCGACTGCCGGTGGGCGTGGCGAGCTGGCCGTAGACGGCGTGGAAGGCCTGCCCGCCGTCGAAGAACTGGGCGTAGGGCATGGGGGTCTTGTAGATGGACGACCAGTGGTTCTTGTTGCGCCAGTAGATCGTCTTCCAGCCGGTGCGGGTGCGGTAGCCGGGGCGCCCGCTGCGCATGTTGACCACCCCGAAGGTGACCTTCCTGCCTTTCTGTACCCACAGGAGCTCGCGGTTCAGGTCGACGCAGACGACGGTGTACGTCTTGACCGGGCACTTCCCGGCGGCGTTGGGGTTGGCGCGGGCGGCGAGAAGCTCGGCGCGGGCCCAGGTGACGGGGCCGGCGTAGCCGAGGGCGGGCTTGATCTTCTCGCGTACCTGAAACGCGCGGATGACCTTGCAGTCGGCGGCGGACTGCCTGCCGTCGACCTTGAGCTTGAGCAACTGCTCGACGCGCCGCTGATGGGACCCGGTCTGGGTGGTGCAGGCGGCGGCGAGAGCGCTGCGCGGCAGATACTCGACCAGCTCGTCGACGACCTCCTCGGGCTCGGGCACGGGAACCCCCTCCCCCACCTCGCGAAGCGGCGGCAACACCTGGTCGGGCGTATCCATGGGGTACTCGGCCTTCCCGGCCCCGGCGACCCCGGGAACGAGGGGGTCGGGGTCGGCGGGGGCGGGCTCGGCGGAGGCCGGGGACGCGGAGTCGGCGATGGCCGGGGGCGCGGAGTCGGCGGCGGCGGGGGACACGGGCTCGGCGAGCGCGAGCGCAGGCGCGGGGGCAAGCGGAAGGGCGATTGCGGCCACGAGCAGAAGCGGCAGCGTCACGGCACGAGAGGGCGCGGTCCATCTGATCACCCACCCAGCCAACCCGCCCCCACCCCACCCCGCCCGCCCAACCCCACGCCTGGTCCAACGGGTTCGCCCAACCGGGGGTGGGGGCCGTGGGGGGCCGGGGGGCCGTGATGGGCCGGGGGGCCGTGAGGGGCCGGGGCAACCCCCGTCCCACGACGTCGGGTGGGGGCTCAACGCCCTACGACGTCACGTCGCGCCACGCGCCCCGCAACGCCGACGCCACATCCCCCGCCGCGACCGGCGCGCCCCCCGACGCCCGCCGCGCCGCCAGCCCGTGCAGGTATGCCGCCACCGACCCCGCGTCCAGGGCCCGCAGCCCCGCCGCCAGCAGCGACCCCGCCAGGCCCGACAGCACGTCCCCGCTCCCCGCCGTCGCCAGCCACGACGTGCCCGTCGGGTTCACCCGTACCGGACCCGAACCCCCCGCCTCCGCCACAAGCGTCGTCGAGCCCTTCAACAGCACCGTCGCCCCGTACCGCCCCGCCAGCTCCCGTACCGCCGCCAGGCGTTCCGACTCCACCGACTCCCGGGAGACACCGAGCAGCGCCGCCGCCTCCCCCGCGTGCGGGGTCAGCAGCGTCGGCGCCGCCCGCTCCCGTACCACCGACGCCTCCAGGGCCCGCAGCCCGTCCGCGTCCACCAGAACCGGCACGTCCGAGGCCAGGACGTCCGCGACCCCCGGCCCGTCACCCAGCCCCGGCCCGACCACCCACGCCTGCACCCGCCCCGCCTTCCCCGGCGGCCCCGCATGCACCAGCGTCTCTGGGAAGCTCGCGATCACCGCGTCCCCCGCCGGCCCCACGTACCGCACCGCTCCCGCCCCGCCCCGCAGCGCCCCCGACACCGCGAGCACCGCCGCGCCCGGGTAGCGCGCGGACCCGGCGACGACCCCCACCACACCCCGCCGGTACTTGTCGCTCTCCGCGCCCGGCGAAGGCAACATCCGTGCCACGTCCTCGTGTTGGAGCGCCTGGAGCTCCGGCACGGACGGCAGGAAGTCCCCGAGGCCGATGTCCACGAGCCGCAGCGCCCCCGCGTACTCCCGCGCCGGGTCGATCAACAGCCCCGGCTTGTACGCCCCGAACGTCACCGTCGCGTCCGCCCGCAGCGCCTCCCCCACCACCTCGCCCGAGTCCGCGTCCACACCGCTCGGCAGGTCGACGGCGACCACGACCGCGTCCGAGCCGCGCGCCGCCCGCGCGACCGGGACCGCGTCCGGCCGCAGTCCGCCACGCCCGCCGATGCCGGTGATCCCGTCCAGGACGAGATCGGCCACGGCGAGCGCCTCGTACGGGTCCTCCGCCACCCGCCCGCCGGCCGCCCGCAGAGCCGCAAGACCGCGCTCGTGGGCACGC
Organism: Streptomyces sp. NPDC059875; assembly: GCF_042731085.1. Lineage (NCBI taxonomy): Bacteria > Bacillati > Actinomycetota > Actinomycetes > Kitasatosporales > Streptomycetaceae > Streptomyces > Streptomyces sp. NPDC059875. The sequence goes on along the minus strand of NZ_JBHWJZ010000009.1, from coordinate 155,167 downwards.
GACCCCAGCAGGACGGCCGTCACACCCGCCCCGCGCCGCGCGAGCCGCGCCCCCGCGTAGAGCGCGTCGCCCCCGTTGTCGCCGCTGCCGACGAGCAGCACGACCCTCGCCCCGTACACATGCCCGCGGCCGAGGAGCGAGAAGCAGGCGGCGGCGAGCCCCGCCGCCGCCCGTTGCATGAGCGCGTCCTCGGGCAGCGTCGCCATCAGTGCGGCCTCGGCGGCCCGTACGGTCTCCACGCGGTAAGCGGTACGCATGTCCCGCAGTCTGCCGCACACCTCAAGCCGCCGCCGGGAGGCGGAGGCTGACGCCTCCTCACCGACCGACGCCACCGGCACCGCTCCGCTACCCCTCCGCGATCACCACGGCCGAGGCCACCCCCGCGTCATGGCTCAGCGACACATGCCAGTGCCGAACACCCAGGTCCGCGGCGCGCGCCGCCACCGTGCCCCGCACCCTCAGTCGGGGCTGGCCGGTGTCCTCGACGTACACCTCCGCGTCCGTCCAGTGGAGTCCACCCGGCGCGCCGAGCGCCTTGGCCACCGCCTCCTTCGCCGCGAACCGCACCGCGAGGGAGGCGGTGCCGCGTCGTTCACCGCTCGGGAGCAGCAGCTCCCGCTCGACGAAGAGACGCGTGAGCAGCCCCGGCGTCCGTTCGATCGACGCGGCGAAGCGGTCGATCTCCGCCACGTCGATCCCCACCCCAATGATCATTCGTTCACTCCACGGTCACGGATTTCGCCAGGTTCCGCGGCTGGTCCACCTCGTTGCCGCGCGCCGTCGCCAGTTCACAGGCGAAGACCTGCAGCGGCACGGTGGAGACCAGCGGCTGGAGCAGCGTAGGCGTTGCCGGGATACGGATGAGATGGTCGGCGTACGGGACGACCGCCTCGTCGCCCTCCTCCGCGATGACGATCGTCCGCGCCCCGCGTGCCCGGATCTCCTGGATGTTCGACACGATCTTGTCGTGCAGGACGGACCGCCCGCGCGGCGAGGGCACGACCACCACCACCGGCAGGTCCTCCTCGATGAGCGCGATCGGCCCGTGCTTCAGCTCGCCGGCCGCGAAGCCCTCGGCGTGCATGTACGCGAGTTCCTTCAGCTTCAGCGCGCCCTCCAGGGCCACGGGGTAGCCGACGTGCCGGCCGAGGAAGAGCACCGTGTCCTTGTCGGCGAGCGAACGGGCCAGCGCGCGCACCGGCTCCATCGTCTCCAGGACGCGCTCGACCTCGTCGGCGATCCGGGAGAGCTCCCGGATCACCGCGTGGATCTCGTCGCCCCACTTCGTCCCGCGTACCTGTCCCAGGTACAGCGCCAGCAGGTAGCAGGCGACCAACTGGGTCAGGAATGCCTTCGTGGACGCGACGGCGACCTCCGGCCCCGCGTGCGTGTAGAGAACGGCATCGGACTCCCGCGGAATGGTCGAACCGTTCGTATTGCACACGGCCAGCACCTTCGCGCCCTGCTCGCGCGCGTGCCGCAGCGCCATCAGGGTGTCCATCGTCTCGCCGGACTGCGAGATCGCGATGACCAGCGTCCGCTGACCGAGGATCGGATCGCGGTAGCGGAACTCGCTCGCCAGCTCCACCTCGCACGGGATCCTGGTCCAGTGCTCGATGGCGTACTTGGCGATCATCCCGGCGTGGAAGGCCGTCCCGCACGCGATGATGACGATCTTGTCGGCCTCGCGCAGCACCGCGTCCGGGATGCGTACCTCGTCGAGCGTCAGACGCCCCTCGGCGTCGATCCGCCCGAGGAGGGTGTCGGCGACCGCCTTGGGCTGTTCGGCGATCTCCTTGAGCATGAAGTAGTCGTAGCCGCCCTTCTCGGCGGCCGAGGCGTCCCAGTCCACGTGGTACGCCCGTACGTCGGCGGGGACACCGCTGAAGTCGGTGACCTCGACGCCCTCGCGGGAGAGCTTCACGACCTGGTCCTGGCCCAGTTCGATCGCGGACCGGGTGTGCGCGATGAACGCGGCGACATCGGAGGCGAGGAAGAACTCTCCCTCGCCGACGCCCACCACGAGGGGCGAGTTCCGTCGGGCCCCGACCACGACGTCCGGCTCGTCCGCGTGCACGGCGACCAGCGTGAAGGCCCCGTCGAGCCGACGGCACACCAGCCGCATGGCCTCGGCCAGGTCGCCGCAGGAGGAGAACTCCTCGGCGAGCAGATGGGCCACGACCTCGGTGTCCGTCTCGGACGCGAGGACGTGGCCGCGCTCTTCCAGCTCGGCGCGCAGGGCGGCGAAGTTCTCGATGATCCCGTTGTGGACGACGGCCACGCGCCCCGCGTTGTCGAGGTGCGGGTGCGCGTTGACGTCGGTCGGCCCGCCGTGGGTGGCCCAGCGGGTGTGTCCGATGCCGGTGGACCCGCTCGACAGCGGCCGGTCCACCAGCTCCTTCTCCAGATTGACGAGCTTGCCCGCCTTCTTCGCCGCGGCCATTCCCCCGTCGGAGAGCACCGCGACGCCGGCCGAGTCGTAGCCCCGGTACTCGAGCCGCTTGAGGCCCGCGATCACCACATCAAGCGCCGACTGCCCGCCGACGTATCCCACGATTCCGCACATGGCGGCAGCCTACGACCGAACCCGGCCCGTGGCCCGGACTCAGCCGAGCTTGGCGGCCTGCGCGTCGATGACGGCCTTCGGCAGCTCCTTGACCTCGCCGGCGAGGCTGATGACGGAGAAGGAGGCCAGCGTGTTGCCCTTGCGGAAGGCCACGACCTTGCTGATGAACGGCTTGCCGTCCATGTCGGTGGTGACGGTGAAGGCCACGGCCTCCTCACCGGCGGTCACGGTCTCCGGAGCGACCTTGCCGATCTTCGTCTCCTCGCCGCCACCGGTGAGCGTGAAGCCGCCCGCGCACTCCGCCCCGGCCTTCTTCAGCGAGGCGAACGCGTCCTGCGCGCCGCTCCCGTCGTACGACCCCAGCGTGATGGCCGACACCGGAGCAGCCAGCGCCCCCAGAGCCTCCTCGGGCGAGGCCGACGGACCCTCCGTCTTCGGCACCTCGATGGCCTTGCGCTGCACGCTGGCGGCCGGGTTGCCGGTGGCGATGAACGACATGGCATCCGCGATCGGCTTGCAGTCGGCCTTGTCGGTGGTGACGTCACTGGACTTCACCACGTCGGTGGGCTTGGCCTTCTGCACCTGGTGGCCCTTGAGATCGGCCTGCTCGACGATCAGCTTCTCGAGCTCCGCGACGGACAGCGCCTTGGCATCGGGCGCGGCAGAAGCGGAAGCGGAGGCCTTGGGCGCGTCCTTCCCCTTGTCCTCGCCCTTCCCGTCCCCACCACAGGCGGTGACGAGCAGCGCGAGCGAGGCGGCGGTGGCAGCGACGGCGGTACGGCGAAGGGCGACGGTTCTCATGGTTCAACTCTCATCTCGGGCAGGCGAATCTGTGAGCACCCTATGCGCGCGACGGTCCGATGATCACGGAATTTTCAACCGGTACGTGGTCGCAACGCTCCCGCTCCCACGGCCTCGAGGAACACCCGCAGGGCACCAGGACTCGCGGGGACCACGACCGCGGGCACCTTGCTGTCACGGAGCCGCACCGTCCCGTCGGGCGCGAGGGCGACGCAGACACAGTTGGAGCCGTCGGGACTGTAGGAGGACTTCCTCCACTGATACGTGGGCACTTCGCGCCCCTCCTCACACCGCGGAGGAGGCGGGCCGGATCTCGGTGATGTGCTCCAACTGTGCACGGGCGACTTCCGGACCCCCGAAACCCATGCGCAGCGCGGCCTCGTGGATCAGCGCCGTGTACGGAAGGGGCCGAGGCCGGTAGAGGATTTCCTGCCGCTTGATGCGGTGGGCCAGCCGGCGCTCCGCCTCCTGGAGCAGCAGCGGGGGAGCCACCTCTCTGAAGATGGCACGCGCATGGTCCGTGGTCTGTAGGAGTGCCGGGATGTGGATCACCAGGGCGACACGCACCCTGACATCCGTCGCCCACCGGCGGTCTGCGACATGGGGATATTTAGTACAATGGTATACGAAGTGTACTTCGTATCCTTATTTCCGGAGGTCGGGGCATGAATGATCCGGACACCCCGGAGAAGCGCGGGCGCCTGAGCCGCCCGCTGGTGCTCGCCGCGGCCGTCGCCCTGGTCGACCAGGAGGGCCTGGCTGCGCTGACCATGCGGCGCCTGGCCACCGACCTGGGAGTGGAGCCCATGGCCATCTACCGGTACACCGCCGGCAAGGAGGCCCTGCTCGACGGCCTGGTCGAGGCCTTCTTCGCCGAGGTCAACGACCGGCTGCGCACCTCGGTCGAGGAGTCCGCGGGTCCGGCCGACGTGTCCGCCTGGCGGGTGGAGCTGCGCCGAATCGCCCGCGCCTTCGCCGCGGTGGTGCACGCCCACCCGGAGCTTCTGCCCGTGGTGGCCACTCGGCCGCTCTCCGTCCCGGTGGCCCGGCGCCCCGCACCGATGCTCCAACTCACGGAGCACATCCTTTCCGTGCTCGCCCGGGCCGGCTTCGACGACACCACCGCACTGACGATCTACCGCGCCTTCGCGGCCTGGAACCTCGGCTGCCTCCTCGTCGACAAGCGCCAGGTCGTCGACAACCCCGACGAGCCCGACCTCATGCTCCGCCTGGGCCTGCACCGACTGCCCGCCTCCCAGTACCCCAGACTGCGTGCGCTCGTCCCGCAGCTCGCCGAGTACGACGACGAGCAGGAGCTGATCGCGGGCCTCGACAGCCTCCTGAGCCGGATGCCCGAGGCGCCCCTTGACGCTTTCTACGGCGGAAGCGCACGCTGAGGATACGAGGTACACATCGGGCGTATCGATACGTACCCGCATATGCGTACGTTTTCGCGCCGTGGGTGATAACGGCCCCGACACCCTGATGCCGGCTCTGGCCCTGCTCCCCGATGTGAGCCCGACGGCGCCCGAGGGAGGCCGTGTGATGTCCAACGAGTACACGATTCTGCGCGTCCGGGTCACCGCCAGGGACCCCGACACCCTGCGCACCCTCCTGCGCGAAGCCCACCCCGACGTGGGCGGGCGGGTCCGCCAGGCCGAGGACGGCAGCTGCACCATCGACGCCTACGTCACCCCCGACAAGGCCGAGGCCCTCGAACGCGAGGGCGTGACGGTCACGGTCGTCGAGGACGCCACCGCCGTTGGGCGGGCCCGCCAGGCCGAGGTCGGCGAGGGGGACAGGTTCGCTCCGGAGTACGAGGTTCCGCAGGGACTCGGCCTCAAGGTGAACGACACGTAGGAGGGACGCCATGCCCTACATGAACATCGTCGAGGTCGAGTCCGGCGTGACCAGCCTGGCCACTGCGTTCCAGGACACGAGCGGCCTCATCGAGCTGCCCGAGCCCTCCGTGGAGGGCCGGACCTGTCACGCCCTGCGGATCGGCACCAAGCTCCGAGAGCCCAAGGACGCCATCGTCCTCACCGGCGGCCTGCACGCCCGGGAGTGGGGCAGCTGCGAGATCCTCGTCAACTTCGCGGCCGACCTGCTGCACGCGCAGGCCGGCGGTACGGGCCTGGCGTACGGGGGCACGCAGTTCACCTCCGCCCAGGTGCGCACGATCCTCGAGGAGCTCGACGTCGTGGTCTTCCCGCTCGTCAATCCCGACGGCCGGCGCTACAGCCAGACCGTCGAAGCGGACTGGCGGCGCAACCGCAACCCGGCCCAGTCCGGCGGGGACCCGGACTCGATCGGCGTCGACATCAACCGCAACTTCGACTTCCTCTTCGACTTCGAGACCGCCTTCCACCCGCTCGCCCCGGTCCGCGTCTCGAACGACCCGGCCGACCCGAACCAGACGTACCAGGGCCCCGAGCCCTTCTCGGAGCCCGAGACGCGCAACGTCCGCTGGCTGATCGACCACTTCCCGCGCACCCGCTGGTACGTCGACGTGCACAGCTACACCCAGACCATGCTCTACGTCTGGGGTGACGACGACAACCAGTCGAACGATCCGACCAGGACCTTCCAGAACTCCGCCTTCAACGGCAAGCGCGGAATGAAGAACGACCAGCTCTACGGTGAGTTCATCCCAAAGGTGGACGCCGACGACTCCACCGTGCTCGCCGAGCAGTTCTGCAAGGCGCTCAAGGGCGTACGCGGCAAGATCTACACTCCGAAGCCCGCTTTCGACCTCTACCCGACCTGCGGCACCAGCGACGACTACATGTTCGCGCGCCACATCGTCGAGCCGGGCGACGACAGGATCCTGGCTTTCACCGTCGAATGGGGGATGGAGTTCCGCCCGCCGTGGTCGGAGATGAAGAAGATCGTCCTCGACGTCGACGCCGGACTCGTCCAGTTCTGCCTCACTGCTCTCGCCTGAAGCGTGTTGCAGAAGGTTGTGATTGGGCAGGTCAGGGCGGGATTTGTGGCTGGTCTGATATGCGGCGAGCGCGAAGGATCTTGTTGTAATGCGGTCTCTCCGGGCACGGGCCGCGCCGCGGCAACCACCAATGACGACCTGCACGTTCGTGCGGTAGTAGACCGCCACCACGGCCGACCACCACCGGGTCCTGCTGGTGGTGTCATGATGCGGCAGCTCGCCGTGGCGGCTCGCCCCCGCCCGGGTCAGGCGGCCCGGTGGTAGAAGAACGGGTCAATGGACGGGGGCACGCGCGTGACGTTGTCGAGGTCGAGCAGCTGGTGGCTGACGAAGTCGGCGTGGCGCTGGTAGGTCACGCCCTCGGGGAAGTTGGCCGGGTCTGGCGTGTTGTTGCCCGAGAACACCCCGTAGAAGTCCCGGTCGACCGTGAGCAGTCGCATGTAGTCGCCCAGGTACGGCAGGCCCTGTCGCGCGGGGACGTTCGCCGGGGCCTGGTGCAGCTTGTGCCGCTCCGGCGTTGTCTGCCAGTCGTCGTCCGTCAGCTCCAGCACCGTCACCCACTGCCCCTGCGTGAACCGCTGGCTGGCCAGCCCGAGCAGGGAGTCGGTGTTCACCGCGAGCGCCGGATTCTTGGCATCGGTGATGGTGCGCAGGTCGGTGGACCAGGTCTGGCCGTGGTCGGTGGAGTGACGCACGTGCAGGGTGTAGTCCGTGCCCGTCAGCCCGCCGACCCGGTCGCACCAGGCGATCCAGACGCTCCCGGGGTTCGTGGGGTCCACCGCGATCGACAGGTCACCGCCGAGGCGCTCCTGCCCCATCGTCGCGCCGAACTTCACGAAGCGCTGGGTGGCGACCCGTTGGCCGGGGGTGGAGTCCTGGGCGTCCTTGAGGTGCTCGAACGGGTTCGCCCCGACGGCGCCGTTGTCGTCCCGCGTGACCACGACGTCGAAGAAGACGTTCGGGCCCGACCTGTTCTGCCAGCTCTGGAACACCGCGTACACCGTACCGGCGGGATGCAGGGCCACCCGTACCGGCGGCCCGTCCTGGCCCGTGGTCGCGCGCTGTTCGATCGAGTGGCGCTTGAAGTTGGCCGGCGGCGGTGCCGTCCGGGCGTTGCCCGAGACGTCCACGGTCGCGGTCCGGTCGGTTCCCTGCCCGAAGTCGTTGTTGGCGACGTAGACGCGGTCCCGGACGGTGCCGTTCACGCTCACGCTCCCGGCCACGACCCACGGCTGGTCCTCCTCGTCCCGGGATACGAGCACCTGCATCGGCGTGGTCGAGGAGATCCCGGGGGAGCGCAGGACCTGCATGCGGAGGATGCTTTCCACAGCGGCCTGGCCGTTGAGGATGCCCGCGTACAGGGCGCCCCCCGTGGAGGCGAAGCTGACCGAGATGTCACCCGTGCCCAGGCCCGGGGTGCCGCCCGGCACGATGCTGCGCAGCACCCAGGTGTCCCCGCCGTTGGCGGAGACGTAGACCGGGGCGAGCGGACCTCCCATGGGGTCGGGCGTGAACGCGGTCGCGATCATGTCGGTGGGGTGCTCCGGGTTGACCGCGAGGCTGGGTTCGCCGTCCTGGGTCCTGTCGCCGCTGAGCGCGACGGGCGTGATGTTGACGACCTTCAGTGCGGGCATGTCCCCTCACCTCCGAGCGGCTTGCAGCGTGTCGACCTTCTGCACCGGCTGGTGGTCACCGGCATGGAGGATCTGGAAGGGCGCCCACTCCCGCAGCGCGCCCTCGGTGGCGTGCAGGATCCACATCCCCTCCTGCGACGCCTTGGGCTTCGGCGCCTTGTACCAGCGGAAGTCGAGGCTGTTGGGGTACAGCACGTCGACCGGCCCGGGCTCGACCTGCCCCTGCTCGACGGCGGACACCTCGATACGGGCGCGCCACCAGTCGGGGTCGTGCTCGGAGGGCTGGTCGGCGGCCATCTGCTCGAGGCCCACGACCACGCCCACCACGACGGCGTCCGCCTCGGCTGCGTGCGTGACCATGTCCTCGTCCGCGATGTCGCGTTGCAGCGCCGAGAAGGGCATCGCGTCGGCCGTCCTGGCCACCATCGAGATGTTCTCCTGGACGGTGTCGGCAGGCAGCCGCCCGACCTCCGTAACGGCGAGGCCTTCGCCGTAGACCATCCCGTCGGTGAAGAACGCGGCGGCGTCGCCGACGGCGGGTGGGTCCAGGTCGCCCGACAGCTGGATGGTGACCTCGCTGCCCGCGAGCTTCTGGAAGGCGTCGGGCGCGTGCAGCACCGTGTCCACCTGGACCACGGCCGTCCGTTCGTCGACCGGTACGTCCGTCAGCCGCGCGTGGCCGAGTTGTGTGATCGTGCCGACGAAGCTCAGCCGGGAGCGCTGGATGAGCGTCCTGACGTCCTCGGGACCTTCAGGCATGGCGGTCTCCTCCTCCCGCCTCGTCCGGCCGCCTCGCGCGAGGCGTGTGCGCGACCGGGTGGGTTCGGCGCCATTCCATCCGCGCGCCGAGGGCACACAGGACGGTGGCCAGGGCCATGACGGCCACGAGGAGCCACTCGAGGGCTCCTCTCCCGGTGTCCGGCTCGACGCCGAAGAGCAACGCGATCCAGTCGTGCCCGATGAGAGTGACCACGAAGGGCAGCACGGACCGGGATCCTAGGACCACCCCGTACCGGGGGTGTGGTATCGAGGGGACTCTGCCCGGGCGTATACCTACGACGCATACATGCTCTGTATACACAGTCTCCGCGCGTCCGCGTCCCTGGTCAACCCGCCTCCTGCCCTCGGCACGGGCCTCCCGTGCACCCGCCCCCGCGTGACCCACCCCACCCCCCACAACCGCCCCCGACCCACGACAATGGCGGGGTGATCACTTCGCCGCCACGAAGCGCCAACGGCAACGGCAATGGAGCCGCGCCCCGACGGGGCCCCGAGGCCACGCCGTACGTCGACCTCACCCGGGCCGAGTGGAGCGCGCTGCGCGACAAGACGCCGTTGCCGCTCTCCGCCGACGAGGTGGAGCGGCTGCGGGGGCTCGGGGACGTCATCGACCTCGACGAGGTGCGGGACATCTATCTGCCGCTGTCCCGGCTGCTCAATCTCTACGTGCAGGCCACCAGCGGCCTGCGCGGCGCGCTCAACACCTTCCTCGGGGAGCGGGCGGAGCAGCGCGGCACGCCGTTCGTCATAGGGGTCGCCGGCTCGGTCGCCGTCGGCAAGTCCACCGTGGCCCGCCTCCTCCAGGCGCTGCTCGCGCGCTGGCCGGAGCACCCGCGGGTGGAGCTGGTCACCACCGACGGCTTCCTCTACCCGATGGAGGAGCTGAAGGTGCGCGGGCTGATGTCCCGCAAGGGCTTCCCGGAGTCGTACGACCGCCGGGCGCTGACCCGGTTCGTCGCCGACATCAAGGCCGGCAAGGAAGAGGTCACCGCCCCGGTCTACTCCCACCTGATCTACGACATCGTGCCCGGCGAGCGGCTCGTGGTGCGCCGCCCCGACATCCTGATCGTCGAGGGGCTCAACGTCCTCCAGCCGGCGCTGCCCGGAAAGGACGGCCGGACCCGGGTCGGTCTCGCCGACTACTTCGACTTCTCGGTGTACGTGGACGCGCGGCCCGAGGACATCGAGCGCTGGTATCTGAACCGATTCCGCCGCCTGCGCGAGACCGCGTTCCAGAACCCGTTCTCGTACTTCCAGAAGTACACCCAGGTCTCCGAGGAGGAGGCCCTGGACTACGCCCGCACGATGTGGCGGACCATCAACAAGGTGAACCTGCTGGAGAACGTGGCCCCGACGCGCGGCCGGGCGACCCTCGTCGTCCGCAAGGGGCCGGACCACAAGGTGCAGAAGCTGTCCCTGCGGAAGCTGTGACCCCGTTAAGGTGCGGCCATGCTGCATCTGCGGATCATCACCCCGTCCGTCCGCACGGACGCCGTTCTCGAGCTGATCGACACGACCGTGGGGACCACCCATCTCGCGGTGCTCGAAGGCGTCGCCCGCGATCCCGGCGGCGACATCGTCCTCGTCGACGTGGCGCGCGAGGCCGGCGACGAACTCCTTCACGGATTGCGGGAGTTGGGCATCGACAGGGTGGGCTCGATCGCCGTCGAGAACATCGACCTGTCGCTCTCCGACCGCGCCGACAAGGCGGAGGAGGAGGCACCGGGCGAGGCGGCGGACGCGGTGATCTGGGAGCAGCTCACGGAGACCTCCCAGGAGGAGTCCACCCTCACCATCACCTACGCGGCCCTGATGATCGTGGCCACGATGATCGCGGCCTGCGGTGTGGTCCTGGACAACGCGATCCTGATCGTGGGGGCCATGGCGGTCGGCCCGGAATTCGGCCCGCTCGCCGGGATCAGCATGGGCCTGGTGCGGCGCGCGCCGAAGGAAGCCTGGCGCTCGCTGATCGCCCTGCTGGTCGGATTCGCCGCGGCGATCGTGGCGACGACCCTGTTCAGCCTGGTGATGGACGCCCTCGACCTGTTCGAGGAGGGCATGCTCGACGCGCCGCGCCCGAACACCGGCTTCATCTTCCAGCCCGACCCGTTCTCGTTCGTCGTGGCGGTGCTCGCGGGCGTGGCCGGAGTGGTCTCGATGACCTCGTCGAAGGCGGGCGTGCTGGTCGGCGTGGCGATCTCGGTGACGACCGTCCCGGCGGCCGCGAACGCCGCCGTGGCCCTCAGCTACGGGGACGTGGCCCAGATGTGGGGTTCAGCCGAGCAGTTGCTGCTCAACCTGGGCGGCATCGTCGTCGCCGGCGTCCTGACGCTCCTCGGCTGGAAAATGCTGTGGCGCACCCAGCGGGGACGGATGATCCGTCCGCCGGGTGCGCCACGGAAGTACTAGCCCGGTACCGACCGACTGCCGCGATCTAGCCGAGCGCGGACTTCACCACGTCGGCCAGGCGGCCGGCCACGGCCCGCGCCTGCTCGATGTCGGCGGCCTCGACCATCACCCGTACGAGCGGCTCGGTGCCCGAGGGGCGGAGCAGCACCCGGCCGGTGGAGCCCAGTTCGCGCTCGGCGTCGCCGACCGCCGCGGCCAGCTCGCCGGAGGTCTTCACGCGGGACTTGTCCACGTCGGGCACGTTGATGAGGACCTGCGGCAGCCGCTCCATGACGGAGGCCAGCTCCGCGAGCGACTTGCCGGTGGCCGCGACGCGCGCCGCCAGCATCAGGCCGGTCAGCGTGCCGTCGCCGGTGGTGGCGTGGTCGAGCACGATGACGTGCCCGGACTGCTCGCCGCCCAGCGCGTAGCCGTGCTCCTTCATGGACTCCAGGACGTACCGGTCGCCGACCGCCGTCTGCACCAGCTGGAGCCCCTCGCGCTCCATCGCCAGCTTGAAGCCGAGGTTGGACATCACGGTCGCGACAACGGTGTCGCCGCGCAGCGTCCCGGCCTCGCGCATGGCGAGGGCGAGCACGGCGAGGATCTGGTCGCCGTCGATCTCGTTGCCGGCCGCGTCGACGGCGAGGCAGCGGTCCGCGTCGCCGTCGTGGGCGATGCCGAGGTCCGCGCCGTGCTCGACGACGGCGGCCTTGAGCAGGCCGAGGTGGGTGGAGCCGCACCCGTCGTTGATGTTGAGGCCGTCCGGGGCCGCGCCGATCGTGACGACCTGGGCGCCGGCCCGGGAGAACGCCTCGGGCGAGACGTGCGAGGCGGCGCCGTGCGCCTCGTCGAGGACGACCTTCAGCCCGTCGAGCCGGTTCGGCAGGACGGCGATGAGGTGGGCGACGTACTTGTCGAAGCCCTCGTCGTAGTCACGGACCCGACCGACGCCGGAGCCGGTCGGCCGCTCCCACGGGGCGCCGGTGCGGTGCTCCTCGTAGACGGACTCGATCCGGTCCTCCAGCTCGTCGGCGAGCTTGTGACCGCCGCGGGCGAAGAACTTGATGCCGTTGTCGGGCATCGCGTTGTGGCTGGCGGAGAGCATCACACCGAGGTCGGCGCCGAGCGCTCCGGTGAGATACGCCACGGCGGGGGTGGGGAGCACGCCGACGCGCAGGACGTCCACGCCCGCGCTCGCGAGACCCGCCACGACGGCGGCCTCCAGGAACTCTCCCGACGCTCGCGGGTCACGCCCGACCACCGCGGTCGGCCGATGGCCCTCGAAGGTCCCCGCCTCGCCGAGCACATGCGCCGCGGCGACCGACAGGCCGAGCGCCAGCTCTGCCGTCAGATCCGCGTTGGCAACACCGCGCACGCCGTCCGTGCCGAAGAGTCGTCCCACAGCTGTCCTCCGAAACTGCTCCGAAAGTGCGATCCCCTGAGCACGTGATGCCCGTTATTACGCCAGAGCTGCCCAGAAAAGGCCCAGGGGGAGGAAAAGACGTACGCCCCGGCAGCACGGGCAGTGCCGCCGGGGCGTACGTGCAAAGCAGACCGAGCAGGCGATTAACGCTTGCTGTACTGCGGGGCCTTACGGGCCTTCTTGAGACCGGCCTTCTTGCGCTCGACCGCACGGTCGTCGCGGGAGAGGAAGCCGGCCTTCTTCAGCGCCGGGCGGTTGTTCTCGACATCCGCCTCGTTCAGCGCACGGGCCACACCGAGGCGCAGGGCGCCGGCCTGGCCGGAGACACCGCCACCCGCGATGCGGGCGATGACGTCGTAGCGGTTGTCGAGCTCGAGCACCTTGAAGGGCTCGTTGACTTCCTGCTGGTGGACCTTGTTCGGGAAGTAGTCCTCGAGCGTACGCCCGTTGATCTTCCACTTGCCGGTGCCCGGAACGATCCGGACGCGGGCGATGGCGTTCTTGCGACGACCCAGGCCGGCGGCCGGCTGCGGGTCACCGAAGCGCGACGCCAGGGACTCCGAGGTGTACTCGCCCTCGACGGGGACCTCGGACTCGAAGGTGGTGACCTCGGCGTAGGTCTCCTCGCCCTCGATGGGGTTCTCAACAGTGGTCTCGGCCACGATTCTCCTCAGATTTCTTTCGTTCTTAGGGGGTGTGGCCGGAACTACTGCGCGACCTGGGTGATCTCGAACGGGACCGGCTGCTGGGCAGCGTGCGGGTGGTTCTCGCCCGCGTAGACCTTCAGCTTCGAGAGCATCTGACGGCCCAGGGTGTTCTTGGGGATCATGCCCTTGATGGCCTTCTCGACGGCCTTCTCGGGGTTCTTCTCCAGCAGCTCGTCGTAACGGACGGAGCGGAGACCACCCGGGAAGCCGGAGTGGCGGTACGCCAGCTTCTGGGTCTTCTTGTTGCCGGACAGGTGGACCTTGTCAGCGTTGATGATGATGACGAAGTCGCCCATGTCCATGTGGGGGGCGTAGACGGGCTTGTGCTTGCCTCGCAGGAGGTTCGCAGCCGTCGTCGCCAGACGGCCCAGGACAACGTCCTGAGCGTCGATGATGTGCCACTGGCGAGTGACATCGCCGGGCTTGGGGCTGTACGTACGCACTTCGTAGCCTTCGCTTCTTCAGTGGATGGAGTCCAGACACACCTGAAGCGATCATGCAGCTGGGGCCTGCACTGCCGGGAACACTGCCCGTATGCGAGCCACTGGTAACTGCTCCAGGGAACCTGCGTAAGGGCCCTTCGCCGTGAGAACGACGAAGCCAATACGCATAACAAACCGCAACACTACCCGCGCCGCCCCCGACGGGTCAAAACGCTGCGAGACACCAGGTCAGCGCGCCCGCTCGACCCGTCGCTCGTCCCAGACCGGTTCGGGCGTCTCGCGGACGACCCCGTCCGAGCCGAAGACCAGGTACCGGTCGAAGGTCTTCGCGAACCAGCGGTCGTGCGTGACGGCGAGCACCGTGCCGTCGTACGACTCCAGACCGTCCTGGAGGGCCTCCGCCGACTCCAGGTCCAGGTTGTCCGTCGGCTCGTCGAGCAGCAGCGCCGTCGTGCCGGACAGCTCCAGGAGCAGGATCTGGAAACGGGCCTGCTGGCCGCCGGACAGCTTCTCGAAGGCCTGGTCCCCTTGCCCCTCCAGCTCGTACCGCCGCAGGACCGACATCGCCCCGCCGCGGTCCTTCGCGTGCTCCGACCAGAGAATGTCCACGAGGGAGCGGCCCTGCAGCTCCGGGTGGGCGTGGGTCTGGGCGAAGTGGCCTGGGACCACCCGCGCGCCCGTCTTCCACAGGCCCGTGTGGGCCACGGACGGATCCCCGGCGAGCAGACGCAGGAAGTGCGACTTGCCCGACCCGTTCGAGCCGAGGACGGCCACCCGCTCCCCGTAGAAGATCTCCAGTGAGAACGGCTTCATCAGACCGGTCAGCTCGAGGTTCTCGCAGGTCACCGCCCGCACACCGGTACGGCCGCCGCGCAGTCGCATCCGGATGTCCTGCTCCCGCGGCGGCTCCGGCGGCGGGCCGGCCTCCTCGAACTTCTTCAGCCGGGTCTGCGCCGCCGCGTACCGGGACGCCATCTCGTGGCTGACCGCGGCCGCCTGCCGCAGGTTGATCACCAGCTTCTTCAGCTGCGCGTGCTTCTCCTCCCAGCGCCGCTTCAGCTCCTCGAAGCGGGCGAACCGCTCCCGCCGCGCCTCGTGGAAGGTCTCGAAGCCGCCGCCGTGCACCCAGACGTCCGAGCCGGCGGGCCCAGGCTCCACCGCGATGATCTTCTGCGCGGCCCGGGCGAGCAGCTCCCGGTCGTGGGAGATGAAGAGCACGGTCTTACGGGTCTCCCGCAGCCGCTCCTCCAGCCACCGCTTGCCGGGGACGTCGAGATAGTTGTCCGGCTCGTCGAGCAGCAGCACCTCGTCGGTGCCGCGCAGCAGCGACTCCAGGACCAGCCGCTTCTGCTCGCCGCCGCTGAGCGTGCGCACCTCCCGGAACTGCGCCTTCTCGTACGGCACGCCGAGCGCCGCCATCGTGCACATGTCCCAGACGGTCTCGGCCTCGTACCCCTGGACCTCGGCCCAGTCGCTGAGGGCCTGCGCGTACGCCATCTGCGCGGCCTCGTCGTCGACCGTCATGATCAGGTGCTCGGCGGCATCGACCGCCTTCGCCGCCTCGCGGATGCGCGGCTGGGCGACCGAGACGAGCAGGTCACGGACCGTACGGTCGTCCCGGACCGAGCCGACGAACTGCGGCATCACGCCGAGACCGCCGCTCACGGTGACCGAGCCGCCGTGCGGCTGGAGCTCCCCGGAGATCATCCGGAGCAGCGTGGTCTTCCCGGCGCCGTTGGCCCCGACCAGGGCGACCACCGCGCCCTCCCCCACCCGGAAGGAGGCGTCCGCGAGCAGGACCCTCCCGTCGGGAAGGTAGTACTCCAGATGCGCGGCCTCGACATGTCCCATGAGGGGCATTGTCGCCGCCGACACCGCCTGCTCCCAACCGGTTTAGGATGCGCGGCATGAGCTTTGGGGGACCGCAGTGGCCACAGGAGCCGCAGCAGCAGGGTCAGCAGCAGCCGTACGGACAGCAGCCGGCGTTTCAGCAGCCCGACCCGTTTCCGGGGGCGCAGGCGCCCGGGACACCGGACTGGGGCGCCCTCGCCGACGCGTCCGCGGCGGGCCGGCGGCGTAAGCGCTGGCTGCTGATCGGCGGCGGCGCGCTCGCCACCCTCGCGGTCGGCGCGATCGTCGCCACGGCCGTGGTGAGCAGCGGGAACGACACCACGACCGGCAAGAACGGCACGGTCACCCCCACTGGCTCCGCCGCGCCCACCGGCTCCCCCACCCCCGAGCCGACGTTCTCCTCCGTGGCGCCGCCACCCCCGCCGAACCCCATGGACTTCATCTCGAACGAGAAGAAGGACAAGGCCCCGCTGAGCGCCGAGGGCCTCTTCCCGGGCAAGAAGCTCACGATGAGCGGGCGCGCCTACACCAAGGGCGCGACCTCGTCGACGACGAACTGCGCGAGCGTCGCGCAGGGCGCCCTCGGCTCGGTCCTGAAGAAGAACGGCTGCGACCGTGTGATCCGCGCCACCTATGTGAAGGACGGGGTCGCGATCACCGTCGGCGTGGCCGTCTTCTCCACCGAGGCGGAGGCGCTGAAGGCGAAGAACCAGGCCAGCGGCGGTATCGCTCCGCTGGCGGGCTCGGGTGTGAGCGACTTCTGCCGCGCGACGGTCTGCCTGCGCCGCGCGAACTCGATCGGCCGGTACGCGTACTTCACCCAGGCCGGTTTCACCAACGGCAAGAAGGTCAGCACGGCGGACAAGGCCGTCTTCCAGGCCAGTGACGACCTGGGCACGTTCGCCTTCAACCAGATCTACGCCCGTGGCCGCACCCAGGCCTCAGCAGCAGCCGGCGCTCCCGGGGAGTGACCGCTTGTTCCTGGCCTCCCGGTTCCGGGCGGCCAGGAGCTCGTCGGCCGGGTAGCCGACCTCTTCGAGGGTGAGCCCGTGCGGCCGTACGACGTGCACCGCCGAGTCCCGTACGCCCGCCGCGAGGACCTTCGCCGGCCACTCGACCGGGCGGTGTCCGTCGCCGACGAAGAGCAGGGCGCCGACGAGCGAGCGGACCATGTTGTGGCAGAAGGCGTCCGCCTTGACGGTCGCCTCGAGGATGCCGCCGGGCCGCCGCTCCCAGCGCAGCTCCTGGAGGGTGCGGATGGTGGTGGCGCCCTCGCGCTTCTTGCAGTACGCCGCGAAGTCGTGCTCGCCGACGAGGCGCTCGGCGGCGGCGTTCATGGCGTCCGTGTCGAGGGTCCAGTCGTGCCACAGGACGTGGCCGCGCAGGAGGGGGTCGACTCCCCCGGGGTTGTCGGTGACGCGGTAGGCGTACCGGCGCCAGATGGCGGAGAAGCGCGCGTTGAACCCCGCGGGGGCCTCGGTGAGCCGCCAGACCCGTACGTCGTGGGAGAGCCGCCCGGCGAGCCGCCTGAGCAGCTTGTCCTGGTGCTCGGCCCACAGCTCGACGGGCAGATCGACGTGCGCGACCTGGCCGCGGGCGTGCACCCCGGCGTCGGTGCGGCCGGCGACGGTCAGCTCGTACGTCTCCTTGGAGCGGGTGACGGTCTTCAGGGCGTCCTCGATGTCGCCCTGGACGGTCCGCTGTCCGTGGGCCTGCTTGGCCCAGCCGGAGAAGTCCTTGCCGTCGTAGGAAAGGTCGAGCCGGATCCGTACGAAGCCGGGCTGCACGTCGTCGCTCACGCGAAAATCCTCTCAGAACACGGGAGCGGGCCCGCACCCCTGGGGGTACGGGCCCGCACACGAGAAACGTCGGAACGCTTACGCGTCCTTCGACTCCTCGGCCGGAGCCTCGGCGGCGTCCTCGACCTTGGTCTCCTCGACCTTGGCCTCGTCGGCCTCCTTGACCGCGCGCTTGGCGGCGGCCTCGGCCTCGGCGACGGTCGCCTTCTTGGCGATCTCGCCCTCGACCAGCTCGATCACGGCCATCGGGGCGTTGTCGCCACGACGGTTGCCGATCTTGGTGATACGGGTGTAGCCACCCGGGCGCTCGGAGTAGCGCGGGGCGATCTCGGTGAAGAGCGTGTGGACGACGCCCTTGTCCGTGATCGTCTGCAGCACCAGGCGACGGTTGTGGATGTCGCCCTTCTTGGCCTTGGTGATCAGGCGCTCGGCGACCGGACGCAGGCGGCGGGCCTTGGCCTCGGTCGTGGTGATGCGGCCGTGCTCGAAGAGGGACTTCGCCAGGTTGGCGAGCAGCAGACGCTCGTGAGCGGCACTGCCACCGAGGCGGGCACCCTTGGCGGGACGCGGCATGGTGTTTCTCCTTGTGATCTGCACCGGCCGTGTGAGGTACCGGTGTCAGTGTCCGAGCGGGCGGTTACCCGTCGGAGACCCGCGCCCCCTAAGGGGCGCGGGGAACTGCGCGACCAGCCGAAACCGGCCCGCAGCAAGAACGGGACCTGTCGGTCCCGAGCTCTTAGTACTGCTCGGTCTCGACGAAGCCCGCGTCCGCGTCGTCGTCGGCGCCGAAGGCGTCGGCGGCGGCGGTCGGGTCGAATCCGGGCGGGCTGTCCTTGAGGGCCAGGCCCATGCCGGCCAGCTTCGCCTTGACCTCGTCGATCGACTTCGCACCGAAGTTGCGGATGTCGAGCAGGTCGGCCTCGGAGCGCGCCACGAGCTCACCCACGGAGTGGATGCCCTCACGCTTGAGGCAGTTGTACGAACGAACGGTGAGCTCGAGCTCCTCGATCGGCAGCGCCAGGTCGGCGGCGAGGGCGGCGTCCGTGGGGGACGGGCCCATGTCGATGCCCTCGGCGTCGATGTTGAGCTCGCGCGCCAGACCGAACAGCTCGACCAGGGTCTTACCGGCGGACGCCATGGCGTCACGCGGGCGCATGGCCTGCTTGGTCTCGACGTCGACGATCAGCTTGTCGAAGTCGGTGCGCTGCTCGACACGGGTCGCCTCGACCTTGTACGTGACCTTGAGCACCGGCGAGTAGATGGAGTCGACCGGGATACGGCCGATCTCCTGGCCCACCTGCTTGTTCTGCACGGCGGAGACGTAGCCGCGACCGCGCTCGACGGTCAGCTCCATCTCCAGCTTGCCCTTGCCGTTGAGCGTGGCGAGCACCAGGTCGGGGTTGTGCACCTCGACACCGGCCGGCGGGGCGATGTCAGCAGCGGTGACCAGGCCGGGACCCTGCTTGCGCAGGTACATCACGACCGGCTCGTCGTGCTCCGAGGAGACGACCAGCTGCTTGATGTTCAGGATGAGGTCGGTGACGTCCTCCTTGACGCCCGGCACGGTGGTGAACTCGTGCAGGACACCGTCGATGCGGATGGACGTGACAGCCGCACCCGGGATCGAGGAGAGGAGCGTACGACGGAGGCTGTTGCCGAGCGTGTAGCCGAAACCCGGCTCCAGGGGCTCGATGACGAACCGCGAGCGGAATTCGTCGACGACCTCTTCGGTCAGCGAGGGACGCTGAGCGATCAGCATGGTGTGAATCCTTCGGTTGTGGACGCCCACTATTTGACGTCCGACAGAGGTACTACCAAGGGTACGGGCGGCACGCCTCCGAAGAGCCGTACCGCCCATCCCTCAAAACAACCGTTGCCGGTCGTCGTGCGTCAGACGCGACGACGCTTCGGCGGACGGCAGCCGTTGTGCGGCGTGGGGGTGACGTCCTGGATCGAACCGACCTCGAGGCCCGTGGCCTGGAGGGAGCGGATCGCGGTCTCGCGGCCGGAGCCCGGACCCTTGACGAAGACGTCGACCTTGCGCATGCCGTGCTCCTGCGCGCGGCGAGCGGCCGACTCGGCGGCCATCTGCGCGGCGAACGGGGTGGACTTGCGCGAGCCCTTGAAGCCGACGTGGCCGGCGGAGGCCCAGGAGATCACGTTGCCCGAGGGGTCCGTGATCGAGACGATCGTGTTGTTGAACGTGCTCTTGATGTGCGCGTGGCCGTGAGCGACGTTCTTCTTTTCCTTGCGGCGCACCTTCTTGGCAGCGCCCTGACGACCCTTGGGGGGCATCTATATCTCCTACGGGAGGTGGTCGGTCCTACAGCGAAGACCGTGTGGTCAAGCGTCCGCTGAGGACTACTTCTTGCCCGGCTTCTTCTTACCGGCGATCGCGCGACGCGGGCCCTTGCGGGTACGCGCGTTGGTGCTCGTGCGCTGACCGTGCACCGGCAGGCCGCGACGGTGGCGGATGCCCTGGTAGCACTGGATCTCGATCTTGCGGCGGATGTCGCCCTGGATCTCGCGGCGGAGGTCGCCCTCGGTCTGGAGGTTGGCGTCCACGTACTCGCGGATCTTGACCAGGTCCTCTTCGGCCAGGTCACGAACGCGGGTGTTCGGGTTCACGCCGGTGGAGGCGAGGATCTCCTTGGACCGGGTGCGCCCGATACCGAAGACGTAGGTGAGTGCGATCTCCACACGCTTTTCGCGCGGGATGTCAACACCGGAAACGCGTGCCATTCAATGGCTCCTGTGTGTTCGGGGGTCTGCCACAGAGCCGCTCCCGGGCCGCCGTATGAGGTACAGCTCGGGTCCCCGGCCCCCACCGGAGGTGCCGCCGACCCTTGCGGGCTGGGCGGGCTCTGCGTATGTACGTATTGCTTGCGTCGCGCGAAGAACTGCGAAATGCAGGTCGGTCGGCGTGCGTCAGCCCTGGCGCTGCTTGTGGCGCAGGTTGTCGCAGATGACCATGACCCGACCGTGACGGCGGATCACCTTGCACTTGTCGCAGATCTTCTTGACGCTCGGCTTGACCTTCATGGGTGTGAGGTTCTCCGGGTCAGTGCCACCACCCGCGCACGGAGGCGGGGTGCGGGCAAGATCTACTTGTAGCGGTAGACGATCCGGCCACGCGTCAGGTCGTACGGGGAGAGCTCCACGACGACCCGGTCGTCCGGGAGGATTCGGATGTAGTGCATCCGCATCTTGCCGGAGATGTGCGCGAGGACCTTGTGACCGTTCTGGAGCTCCACCTTGAACATGGCGTTCGGGAGGGACTCGATCACGGTGCCCTCGATTTCGATGGCACCTTGCTTCTTGGCCACGCTTCGCCTTTCGAATCGGCTACCTTGATCGACTCTCGATCCCGAATGCGGACACACGGGTACACGAGAGCCGACGCATCAGTCTACGTCAGGCCCCTGGAAAAGACGAATCCGGGAAGAATGCCCACCTCGGAAGATCCTTACGCAAGGAGCCACGCCGCAGCACGGGACCACTACGCCAGCGGGTCCGGCGCCGTAGTCCGCCCCAGCTACGCCAGCGGGTCCGGCGCCGCCACGACGCCCAGCTCCGCAAGCTTCGCCTTGCCGCCGTCGGGGGAGGTCAGGACCAGGGGGCCCTCCTCGGTCAGGGCGACCGAGTGCTCCCAGTGGGAGGACCAGGTGCCGTCCGTGGAGACGACCGTCCAGTCGTCCGCCAGAACCTCCGTGTGCGGGGTGCCGAGCGAGACCATGGGCTCGATGGCCAGGCAGAAGCCGGGGACCAGCTTCGGGCCCTTGCCGCGCTTGCGGGAGACGTAGTTCAGCAGGTGCGGGTCCATGTGCATCTCGGTGCCGATGCCGTGGCCGCCGTAGTCCTCGACGATGCCGTACTTGCCGCCGCCCGGCTTCGGCTGGCGACGGATGTACGTCTCGATCGCCCGCGAGATGTCGACCAGCCGGTTGCCGTTCTTCATCGCGGCGATGCCGGCCCACATCGACTCCTCGGTCACCCGCGAGAGCTCGATCAGCTCCGGGGCGTGACCGGAGCCCACGAAGGCGGTGTACGCCGCGTCACCGTGCCAGCCGTCGATGATCGCGCCGGCGTCGATGGAGATGATGTCGCCGTCCTTGAGGACGGTCTTCTCGTCCGGGATGCCGTGGACGACGACCTCGTTCACCGAGGTGCAGATCGTCGCGGGGAATCCGCCGTACCCGAGGAAGTTCGACTTCGCCCCGTGGTCCGCGATCACCTTGCGGGCGACCTCGTCCAGGTCCTTCGTCGTGGCACCCGGCACGGCCGCCTCGCGGGTCGCCGCGTGGATGGCGGCGACGACCAGCCCCGCCTCGCGCATCTTCGCGATCTGCTCGGGGGTCTTGATCTGCACCATCGTGGCAGGGGCCTTTCCATACGAGTACACGGGACAGAACAACGATACGGCCGCGGCGCCCCTCAGGGGCACCGCGGCCGTATCGGCAGCGTCAGTACGTGGGTACCGAGGTCAGTCCTTCTTCAGGGCGGCCATCGCGCGACCCGTGACCTCGTCCACCTTGCCGAGCGCCGAGATCGTCACGACCAGGTTCTGCGCCCGGTAGTAGTCGATGATCGGCTCGGTCTGGGTGTGGTAGACCTCCAGGCGCCGGCGGACGGTCTCCTCGGAGTCGTCGTCGCGCTGGAAGAGCTCGCCGCCGCAGACGTCGCAGACACCCTCGGTCTTCGGGGCGTTGTACGTGACGTGGAAGACATGCGCGCTGTCGTTGCGGCAGATGCGGCGACCCGCGATCCGCTTCACGACCTCGTCCTCGGGGACCTCGAGGTCCAGGACAGCGTCCAGCTGCATGTCCTCGGCCTTGAGAACCGTGTCCAGCGCCTCGGCCTGGGCCACGTTCCGCGGGAACCCGTCCAGCAGGAAGCCGTTGACGGCGTCCGGCTGCTCCATCCGGTCCTTGGCCATCCCGATGGTCACCTCGTCCGGGACAAGGTCGCCGGCGTCCATGTACGCCTTGGCCTTGAGACCCAGCTCCGTGCCCTGACTAATGTTGGCGCGGAACAGGTCACCCGTGGAGATGTGCGGAATGTCCAGGTTCTTGGCAAGGAACGCGGCCTGCGTGCCCTTGCCCGCACCGGGCGGTCCGACGAGGACGATTCGCATCAGCGGAGGAACCCTTCGTAATTGCGCTGCTGGAGCTGGCTCTCGATCTGCTTCACGGTCTCCAGCCCCACACCCACGATGATGAGGATGCTCGTCCCGCCGAACGGGAAGTTGGCATTGGCGCCACCGAAGCCTGCCAACGCCATCGTCGGCACAAGAGCGATCAGACCCAGATACAGCGAGCCCGGCCAAGTGATCCGGTTGAGCACGTAGCTCAGATACTCGGCAGTAGGTCGACCAGCCCGGATACCCGGGATGAAGCCACCATACTTCTTCATGTTGTCGGCAACTTCCTCGGGGTTGAACGAGATCGCCACATAGAAGAAGGCGAAGAACACGATCAGGAGGAAGTACGTCGCGATGTAGTAGGGGTGGTCACCCTTGACGAAGTGGGCTTCGATCCAGGTCTTCCACCCGGCGGTGGAGTTCGAGAACTGCGCGATCAAGGCCGGGATGTAGAGCAGCGACGAGGCGAAGATGACAGGAATCACACCCGCCTGGTTCACCTTGAGCGGGATATAAGTGGACGTTCCGCCGTAGGACCTGCGGCCGATCATGCGCTTCGCGTACTGCACAGGGATACGGCGCTGGGCCTGCTCGACGAAGACGACGAGGCCGACCATCGCGAAGCCCACGAGGATCACGGTGCCGAACTCGATCCAGCCGTCGGCCAGGTCGCCTTCGACCTTGATCTTCCACAGGGCGCCCGGGAAGCCGGCGGCGATGGAGATGAACATCAGGATCGACATGCCGTTGCCGATGCCGCGGTCGGTGATGAGCTCACCGAGCCACATGACGACGGCGGTGCCCGCGGTCATCGTGATGACCATCGTGGCGATGGTGAAGATGGACGGGTCCGGAACGACCTGGTTGGCCACCGTGCAGCCGCTGAACAGCGCACCGCTCTTGGCCGTGGCGACGAGACCGGTGCCCTGGAGGACGGCGAGGGCGATCGTCAGATAACGCGTGTACTGCGTGATCTTGGCGGTGCCCGACTGCCCCTCCTTCTTGAGGGCTTCCAGACGCGGGATCACGACGGTCAGCAGCTGCAGGATGATGCTCGCCGTGATGTACGGCATGATGCCGAGCGCGAAGATGGTGATCTGCAGCAGCGCCCCGCCACTGAACATGTTCACCAGGCCGAACAGGGAGTTGTTGCCCTGGCTCGCCTGGTCGACACACTGCTGGACGGCCTGGTAGCTGACACCGGGTACGGGGATGTGTGCCCCGAGCCGGTACAGCACGACAATGCCGAGCGTGAAGAGCAGCTTCTTGCGCAGGTCGGGCGTCTTGAACGCCCGGGCGAACGCGGTGAGCACGGTGCCTCCTGCGACCCCCGCGCCATGCGCCAGAGGTGACGGTCTTGAGGTTCGACGAATAGGTATCGGTCACGAAAACCGCACGGGCATACCGCACGGAAGCCTAGACAGTGCACGCCACCTTACCGGCGAGTGTGCCCCCCTAGGAACGACCAACCGGGGATGCCCCTTTTGGGAGGCATCCCCGGTCGGATGTTCAGGCCATCGAGTCGTCTCAGACGAGCTCGGTGACGGTGCCGCCGGCGGCGGCGATCTTCTCCTTGGCGGAGCCGGAGACGGCGTCGACCGTCACCTGCAGCGCCACGGAGACCTCGCCGGCGCCGAGCACCTTGACGAGCTGGTTCTTACGAACCGCACCCTTGGCGACCAGATCGGCCACCGTGACCTCGCCACCCTGCGGGTAGAGCGCGGCCAGCTTGTCCAGGTTCACGACCTGGTACTCGGTGCGGAACGGGTTCTTGAAGCCCTTGAGCTTCGGGAGACGCATGTGGAGGGGCATCTGCCCACCCTCGAAGCGCTCCGGAACCTGGTAGCGGGCCTTGGTGCCCTTCGTACCACGACCGGCCGTCTTACCCTTCGACGCCTCACCACGACCCACACGGGTCTTGGCGGTCTTGGCGCCCGGGGCGGGACGGAGGTTGTGGACCTTCAGCGGGTTGTTCTCCGCCATGTCAGTCGACCTCCTCGACCGTCACGAGGTGGCGGACGGTGTGCACCATTCCGCGGAACTCGGGGCGGTCCTCCTTGACGACCACGTCGTTCAGGCGCTTGAGCCCGAGCGAACGCAGGGTGTCGCGGTGGTTCTGCTTGCTGCCGATGTACGACTTCGTCTGCGTGATCTTGAGGCGAGCCATTACGCACCCGCTCCCGCACGTGCACGAAGCAGAGCCGCGGGGGCGACGTCCTCGAGGGGCAGACCACGGCGAGCCGCGATCTCCTCGGGACGCTGCAGGCCCTTCAGGGCCTCCACGGTCGCGTGCACGATGTTGATCGCGTTGTCGGAGCCCAGGGACTTCGACAGGATGTCGTGAACGCCGGCGCACTCGAGCACGGCACGCACCGGGCCACCGGCGATAACACCGGTACCGGGGGAAGCCGGCTTGAGCAGGACGACGCCCGCGGCCTTCTCGCCCTGGATCGGGTGAGGGATGGTGCCCTGGATGCGCGGAACCTTGAAGAAGTTCTTCTTGGCTTCCTCGACACCCTTGGCGATGGCCGCGGGAACTTCCTTGGCCTTGCCGTAACCGACACCTACGGTGCCGTCACCGTCGCCCACCACGACGAGCGCAGTGAAGCTGAAGCGACGACCACCCTTGACAACCTTGGCGACGCGGTTGATCGCGACAACGCGCTCAACGTACGCGGTCTTCTCGGCGGCAGCGCCACCGTCGCGGCCCTTCCGGTCCCGCCGCTCGCCGCCACCGGCACCGCTTCCGCGGCGCTGGGGTCCAGCCATTGGATTTACCTCTCTCTGTTACGTCCGTTAGTCCCGGAACCGGGGCTTAGAACTTCAGCCCGGCTTCGCGGGCGGCGTCAGCCAGAGCGGCAATGCGCCCGGCGTACCTGTTGCCACCACGGTCGAACACGACAGCCTCGACACCCGCGGCCTTGGCGCGCTCGGCGACGAGAGCGCCGACCTGCTTGGCCTGCGCCGACTTGTCACCCTCGCCACCACGGATCGACGCGTCCAGGTTCGACGCGGACGCAAGGGTGTGACCCTTGAGGTCGTCGATGACCTGAGCGGTGATACCGCGGTTGGAACGCGTCACGACGAGGCGCGGACGCTCCGCCGTACCCGACACGTTCTTACGGATGCGGATGTGACGGCGGGCCTTGGCCGCACGCTTGTAAGCGTCGCCCTTGGCGATCTTCACACCGTATGCCATGGCTTACTTACCAGCCTTTCCGACCTTGCGGCGGATGACCTCGCCGGCGTACTTGACGCCCTTGGCCTTGTACGGGTCGGGCTTCCGCAGCTTGCGGATGTTCGCCGCGACCTCGCCGACCTTCTGCTTGTCGATGCCCTCGACCGAGAACTTGGTCGGCGACTCGACCTTGAACGAGATGCCCTCGGGCGCCTCGATCAGGATCGGGTGGCTGTAGCCGAGCTGGAACTCCAGGTTGGAGCCCTTCGCGGCAACGCGGTAACCGACACCGCTGATCTCGAGCGCCTTCACGTAACCCTGGGTCACACCGGTGATCATGTTGGCCACCAGCGTGCGGGACAGGCCGTGAAGGGCCTTGTTCTGACGCTCGTCGTTCGGACGGGTGACGTTGAGAACGCCGTCCTCGCCCTTAACGATGTCGATCGGCGCGGCGACGGTGTGGCTCAGGGTGCCCTTGGAACCCTTGACCGTGACCGTGCGGCCCTCGATGGTGACGTCCACGCCGGCGGGAACCTGGATAGGCAGCTTGCCAATACGCGACATTAGCTATTCCTCCGTTCCCGACTACCAGACGTAGGCGAGGACTTCCCCACCTACGCCCTTCTTGCCTGCCTGCTGGCCGGTCAGGAGACCGTGGGACGTGGAGATGATCGCCACGCCCAGGCCGCCGAGAACCTTCGGCAGGTTGGTGGACTTCGCGTAAACCCGGAGGCCCGGCTTCGAGATCCGCTTGATGCCCGCGATGGAGCGCTCACGGTTCGGACCGAACTTGAGCTCGAGGACGAGGTTCTTGCCGACCTCGGCGTCCTCGACCTTCCAGCCCGTGATGAAGCCCTCCTGCTGGAGGATTTCCGCGATGTGAGACTTGATCTTGCTGTGCGGCATCGACACGGTGTCGTGGTACGCCGAGTTCGCGTTACGCAGACGCGTGAGCATGTCTGCGATCGGATCAGTCATGGTCATGAATTGGCCTTCGGCCTCTCTCGCCGGGGTTTCCTGTATGCGCCATCCCTCTCCCCACACAGGGGCGGGACGGGTGCGGCGCGGGGACCTACGGCGTAGTAAGTCGTACGGGCGGCGGACGCCCAACCCTCCTAGCCTAAGCCATGGAGGGGTGGGCCTCCGCCAACCCTCTGCTTACCGAGAGACTCCGGTTATCCCAGAAAAACGGGGATTACCAGGAGCTCTTGGTCACGCCCGGCAGCTCCCCACGGTGAGCCATCTCACGAAGGCACACGCGGCACAGGCCGAACTTGCGGTACACGGAGTGGGGTCGACCACAGCGCTGGCAGCGCGTGTAGCCACGCACGCCGAACTTGGGCTTGCGGGCAGCCTTCGCGATGAGAGCCTTCTTCGCCATCTCGCTTACGCCTCCTTGAACGGGAAGCCGAGGTGACGGAGAAGGGCACGGCCCTCAGCGTCGTTGGTCGCCGTGGTCACCACGGTGATGTCCATACCCCGGACACGGTCGATCTTGTCCTGGTCGATCTCGTGGAACATGACCTGCTCCGTGAGACCGAAGGTGTAGTTGCCACGCCCGTCGAACTGCTTGGGGGACAGACCACGGAAGTCGCGGATGCGCGGAAGCGCGAGCGACAGGGTGCGGTCGAGGAACTCCCACATGCGGTCGCCACGGAGGGTGACGTGCGCACCGATCGGCTGACCCTCACGCAGCTTGAACTGCGCGATGGACTTGCGGGCCTTGGTGATGGCCGGCTTCTGACCGGTGATCGTGGTCAGGTCACGGACGGCACCGTCCATGAGCTTCGAGTCGCGGGCGGCGTCGCCCACACCCATGTTGACCACGACCTTGACGAGGCCGGGGATCTGCATGACGTTCTCGTACGAGAACTCCTCACGCAGCTTGCCCGCGATCTCCTCGCGGTACTTCGTCTTGAGACGCGGAGTGGTGGTAGCCATCAGATGTCCTCACCCGTCCGCTTGGCAACGCGGATCTTGTTGCCCTCGTCGTCGAAGCGGTAACCGACACGCGTGACGACCTTCTTGCCGTCCTTCTCAACGACCAGCTGGACGTTGGAGACGTGGACCGGCGCCTCGGTCGTGACGATGCCACCGGCCTGCGACGGGCCGGCCTTGGTGTGCTTCTTGACCCGGTTGACACCCTCGACGAGGACGCGGTTCTCGCGGGGGAAGGCCGTGATGACCTTGCCCTGCTTGCCCTTGTCCTTACCGGTGATGACCTGGACCAGGTCGCCCTTCTTGATCTTCATGCTTACAGCACCTCCGGCGCGAGCGAGATGATCTTCATGAACTTCTTCTCGCGCAGCTCACGGCCCACCGGGCCGAAGATACGGGTGCCGCGAGGGTCGCCGTCGTTCTTGAGAATGACAGCGGCGTTCTCGTCGAAGCGGATGTACGAGCCGTCCTGGCGGCGGCGCTCCTTGACGGTGCGAACGATGACCGCCTTGACGACGTCACCCTTCTTCACGTTGCCACCGGGGATCGCGTCCTTGACGGTGGCGACGATGACGTCACCGATGCCCGCGTAGCGGCGACCGGAACCACCGAGAACACGGATGCAAAGGATCTCCTTGGCACCAGTGTTGTCGGCGACACGCAGTCGCGACTCCTGCTGGATCACGTCTATCTCCTGATTGTCTGCCGGTTCCCGGCAGGGGCACCGAAGTGCCCCTGCCGAGCCTGGCGGAACGAACTCGAAGGGTTACCCCTTCAAGTGATTACTTGGCCTTCTCGAGAATCTCGACGATGCGCCAGTGCTTCGTGGCGGACTGCTTCCGGGTCTCCATCAGGAGGACGCGGTCGCCGATGCCGGCAGCGTTCTGCTCGTCGTGAGCCTTGAGCTTGTTCGTACGGCGGATGACCTTGCCGTACAGCGCGTGCTTGACGCGGTCCTCGACAGCGACGACGACGGTCTTGTCCATCTTGTCGCTGACGACGATGCCCTCACGCACCTTGCGGGCGTTGCGCTCGGTCTTCTGCTCAGTCACATTGTTCTCGCTCATCAGGCGCTCTCCACCGTCTCGATGCCCAGCTCGCGCTCACGCATGAGGGTGTAGATCCGCGCGATGTCCTTGCGGACGGACTTGAGCCGCCCGTGGTTCTCGAGCTGGCCCGTCGCCGCCTGGAAGCGGAGGTTGAACAGCTCTTCCTTGGCCTCGCGGAGCTTGGCGACAAGCTCCTCGTTGCCCAGCTCGCGCAGCTCGGACGCCTTGGTACCGGCGGTCATCACAGCTCACCTGCTTCGCGCTTAACGATCTTGCACTTCATCGGCAGCTTGTGGGCCGCACGGGTCAGGGCCTCGCGCGCGATCTTCTCGTTCGGGTAGGACAGCTCGAACATCACCCGACCGGGCTTGACGTTCGCGATCCACCACTCCGGCGAACCCTTACCGGAACCCATGCGGGTCTCGGCAGGCTTCTTGGTCAGCGGGCGGTCCGGGTAGATGTTGATCCAGACCTTGCCGCCACGCTTGATGTGGCGGGTCATCGCGATACGAGCCGCCTCGATCTGGCGGTTGGTCACGTACGCCGGAGTGAGGGCCTGAATGCCGTACTCGCCGAACGCAACCTGCGTACCACCCTTGGACATACCGCTGCGCTTCGGGTGGTGCTGCTTGCGGTGCTTGACCCTACGGGGGATCAGCATTTCGGTCAGGCCTCCGTTCCGGTGCTCTCAGCCGGAGCAGCGGCAGCAGCCTCGGCCTTGGGGGCCTCGGCGGCAGGAGCCGACTGCTGCGGCTTGCGACCGCGACCGCCACGCTCGCCACCGCGGCCACCACGGCCGGCGGGGCGCTCAGCGCCACCGCGGGCCGGACGGTTGCCGGCGCGGGCAGCGGCGTTCTCGGCGCGGACCTCGGCGATGTTCTTGACGTCGCCCTTGTAGATCCAGACCTTCACACCGATACGGCCGAAGGTCGTCTTGGCCTCGAAGAAGCCGTAGTCGACGTTCGCGCGGAGCGTGTGCAGGGGCACGCGGCCCTCGCGGTAGAACTCCGAGCGGGACATCTCGGCGCCGCCGAGGCGACCGCCGCACTGGATCTTGATGCCCTTGGCGCCGGCCTTCATCGTGCCCTGCATGCTCTTACGCATGGCGCGACGGAAGGAGACGCGGGAGGAGAGCTGCTCGGCAACGGCCTGAGCAACCAGCTGAGCGTCCATCTCGGGGTTCTTGACCTCGAGGATGTTCAGCTGGACCTGCTTGCCCGTGAGCTTCTCGAGGTCGCCGCGGATGCGGTCGGCCTCGGCGCCACGGCGGCCGATGACGATGCCGGGACGCGCGGTGTGGATGTCCACCCGCACGCGGTCACGGGTGCGCTCGATCTCAACCTTCGAGATGCCGGCGCGCTCCATGCCGGACGTCATCATCCGACGGATGGCGACGTCTTCCTTGACGTAGTCCTTGTACAGCTTGTCGGCGTACCAGCGGGACTTGAAGTCCGTGGTGATGCCGAGCCGGAACCCATGCGGGTTAACCTTCTGGCCCATTACCGGGTTCCTTCCTTGCTGCTGACGACCACGGTGATGTGGCTGGTCCGCTTACGGATCCGGTAGGCACGGCCCTGAGCACGCGGACGGAACCGCTTCAGGGTCGGGCCCTCATCCACGAACGCCTCGCTGATGTACAGCGAAGAGGCGTCACTGTGGTCGTAGTTGTGCGCGGCGTTGGCGATGGCGCTGTCCAGCACCTTGCCGACCGGCACGCTCGCGGCCTGCGGGGCGAAACGCAGGACCGCCTGAGCCTCCGTGGCATCCATGCCACGGATAAGGTCCACCACACGGCGGGCCTTCATGGGCGTAACGCGGATGTACCGCGCCTGGGCCCTGGCTTCCATGGTTGTCCTTCCAGTGTCTGTCATGGTCATTCCACCCCGCTACTAGCGGCGCTTCGACTTCCGGTCGTCCTTCACGTGACCCCGGAAGGTGCGCGTCGGCGAGAACTCGCCGAGCTTGTGGCCGACCATCGACTCGGTGACAAACACCGGAATGTGGGTCTTGCCGTTGTGCACCGCGATCGTGTGGCCGAGCATGGCCGGGATGATCATCGAGCGACGGGACCAGGTCTTGATGACGTTCTTGGTACCGGCTTCGTTCTGAGCGTCCACCTTCTTCACGAGGTGGCCGTCAACGAAGGGTCCCTTCTTGAGACTGCGCGGCATCTAAACCCGCTCCTAGCGCTTCTTGTTCGTCTTGCGGCGGCGGACGATGTACTTGTTCGAAGCCTTCTTCGGCGAACGAGTACGACCCTCCTTCTGACCCCACGGGGAGACCGGGTGGCGACCACCGGAGGTCTTGCCCTCACCACCACCGTGCGGGTGGTCCACCGGGTTCATCGCCACACCGCGAACGGTCGGGCGAACGCCCAGCCAGCGCTTACGGCCGGCCTTGCCCCAGTTGATGTTCGACTGCTCGGCGTTGCCGACCTCACCGATGGTGGCGCGGCAGCGGGCGTCGACGAGACGGATCTCACCGGACGGCATACGAAGGTGGGCCATCGTGCCCTCCTTCGCCAGCAGCTGCACGGAGGCACCCGCGGAACGGGCGAACTTGGCGCCACCGCCGGGACGGAGCTCGATCGCGTGGATCGTGGTACCGACCGGGATGTTGCGGAGGGCCAGGTTGTTGCCGGGCTTGATGTCGGCCGTGGGGCCGTTCTCAACCCGGTCGCCCTGCGAGAGACCACGCGGGGCGATGATGTAGCGCTTCTCGCCGTCCGCGTAGTGGAGCAGCGCGATGCGAGCGGTGCGGTTCGGGTCGTACTCGATGTGAGCGACCTTGGCCGGCACGCCGTCCTTGTCGTGACGACGGAAGTCGATCACGCGGTAGGCGCGCTTGTGGCCACCGCCCTGGTGACGGACGGTCACACGACCGGTGTTGTTACGGCCACCCTTGCTGTGCAGCGGGCGGACCAGCGACTTCTCCGGCGTGGACCGCGTGATCTCGACGAAGTCGGCTACGGAGGAGCCACGGCGGCCCGGCGTAGTCGGCTTGTACTTGCGGATTCCCATTTCTCAGTCCTCGTCCGATTCCGGACGACTCGACCGCCGTCAGGCGGTCGGGCCGCCGAAGATGTCGATACGGTTGCCCTCGGCAAGGGTCACGATGGCGCGCTTGGTGTTGGCGCGCTTGCCGAAACCGGTGCGGGTGCGCTTGCGCTTGCCCTGACGGTTGATCGTGTTGACCCCGGTGACCTTGACCGAGAAGACCGCCTCGACGGCCTGCTTGATCTGGGTCTTGTTGGCGCCGGGCGCAACGATGAACGTGTACTTGTTCTCGTCGAGCAGCGCGTAGCTCTTCTCGGAAACAACCGGCTTGACGAGGATGTCACGCGGGTCCGTGAAGGTCTTGCTGGTGATCGTGGCCTCGGACATCAGGCCTCGCTCCCTTCGTTGTCAGCGGCCTTGGGGCCAGACACGAAGGACTCGAGGGCGGCCTGGGTGAAGACCACGTCGTCGGATCGCATCACGTCGTACGTGTTCAGCTGGCCCGGCTCCAGGATGTGCACCTGGGGCAGGTTGCGGGCGGACAGCCACGCGGCCTCGTCGGAGCGCTCGACGACCAGGAGCAGGTTCTTGCGCTCCGAGATCTTGCCGAACAGCGTCTTGGCGGCCTTGGTGGAGATGCCACCCTCGACCACGCCGGAGACGACGTGGATGCGGGAGTGGTTCGCCCGGTCGGAGAGGGCACCGCGGAGGGCGGCGGCCTTCATCTTCTTCGGGGTCCGCTGCGAGTAGTCACGCGGCACGGGACCGTGCACGACGCCACCACCGGCGAACTGCGGGGCGCGGGTCGAACCCTGACGGGCGCGGCCGGTGCCCTTCTGGCGGTACGGCTTCTTGCCACCACCACGGACCTCGCCACGCGTCTTGACCTTGTGCGTGCCCTGACGGGCGGCGGCCAGCTGCGCGACGACGACCTGGTGGATCAGCGGGATGCTGATCTTGGCCTCGAAGATCTCGGCCGGGAGCTCGACGGTCCCGGTCTTGTCGCCGGAGGGCGACAGAATGTCAATGGTGCTCATATCCTCAGGCCCCCTTGGCCGCGGTGCGGACCAGGACGAGGCCGCCGTTCGGACCAGGAACCGCACCCTTGATCAGGAGCAGGCCCTTCTCCGCGTCAACGGCGTGAACGGTCAGGTTCTGGGTGGTCACGCGCTCGTTGCCCATACGGCCGGCCATGCGCATGCCCTTGAAGACACGGCCCGGGGTGGCGCAGCCACCGATCGAACCGGGCTTGCGGTGCACGCGGTGGGCACCGTGGGAGGCCTTGCCACCACGGAAGTTGTGGCGCTTCATGACACCGGCGAAGCCCTTGCCCTTGCTCTTACCGGTGACGTCGACCTTCACACCGGCCTCGAAGAGCTCGGCGGTGATCTCCTGGCCGAGCGTGTACTCGGAGGCGTCAGCGGTGCGGAGCTCCACAAGGTGACGGCGCGGGGTGACGTCGGCCTTGGCGAAGTGGCCCTTGAGGGGCTTGTTCACCTTGCGCGGGTCGATCTCGCCGAAGGCGATCTGGACCGACTCGTAGCCGTCGATGTCGTTCGTACGCACCTGGGTCACGACATTGGGGCCGGCCTTGACGACGGTCACCGGGACAACCCGGTTGTTCTCGTCCCAGACCTGCGTCATGCCGAGCTTCTCGCCCAGGATGCCCTTGATGTTCTTAGCCATCTCGCGCGTCACCTCAGAGCTTGATCTCGATGTCGACGCCCGCCGGCAGGTCGAGGCGCATGAGCGAGTCAACCGTCTTCGGCGTGGGGTCGAGGATGTCGATGAGGCGCTTGTGCGTGCGCATCTCGAAGTGCTCGCGCGAGTCCTTGTACTTGTGCGGCGACTTGATGACGCAGTACACGTTCTTCTCAGTGGGCAGCGGCACCGGGCCCGCGACCGACGCACCAGTGCGCGTCACCGTCTCGACGATCTTCTTCGCCGAGGAGTCGATGACCTCGTGGTCGTAGGCCTTGAGCCGGATGCGGATCTTCTGTCCCGCCATGGCTACTCAGTAGTCCTTTGTCTTGGTTAACGCTCTGGACTCGGGGGTTCTCGTGACTCTGCCTCCGACCCACGCGGTCGGGCGTGTCGCACTCCCTCTACGCAGAAATCCCTAAGGATCTCCCAACCAAGGGGGTGCGGTTCCCAGAACCGCGGGCCGGGGGCAGGCTGCAATATCTGCAGGAGGGCCACCGAGTGCCTGGTCGGCACCCCGCTGACGCTTCCCGGAAGATTCCCGTACGTCCGCTCCTGAGAAGGAGCGACGAGTACTGTGGGACTCGCTTCCGGTCCCCCCGACGGGAGGCGCGCAGCATCGGCACTCAACCGAGCAACCCCGACAGTCTGCCATACGGGGTGCGGCGCTGGCCAATCGGGCCGGAGAGAATACCCCGGACGTGACGGAGATCAAACCCGGGGTGCGACACGCGCCTCGCCCGCCGTCGGACGGCCCGGGCCCGGACCTTCTCGGCCGTTCCACCGACGTACACACGGCGCACACACCGTCTTCGCATACGCCCGCCCGGCATGCCCGGTCATGTACGGATTGCCTCCGCGGGACTGGGAACAGCCTCTGCCGCTGTGCCAAGGTGGCGCGGTGATCGATCACGGGGAAAGCTCGGACACGCCGGTGCGGCGCTTCCGGCTGGCTGACTACGCAGACATGCCCGTCGAGCCTCAGGGCGAACCGACACGGGCGACCGACTCCACACCGGACCCGGTGCACACGGGGTGGTCTCCCCCACCGTGGTCTCCCCCACCACCGTCTCCGCCCGGCACGCGCGCCGCCACCCCGGCGCCCTCGTTCCCCGGTGCGGATCGCCCGGACGAGCCGGGTGCCACGCAGGACGCGGAGGCGGAGGCCCGGCGCGAGTTCGAAGCGGTGTTGGAGCTCTTCCGGGCGACGGCGGTGCTCGTGCCGCGCCGGGACGGGGGCTGGCTGACCGTGGACCTCGGCGGTGTGCGATGGATCCTCGCGTTCTCCGACGAGTCGGCGCTGGCGCGGTACGCCCTCGCCCGGGGCGAGGGCGGCATGGAGTGGGAGTACGAGACGGTGCTCGGGGCGCGGCTGCTGGACGTGGCCGTGCCGAGCGCGGGGGTGCCGTGCGGAGTGGCCGTGGACGCGGCGGACGGCGCCGAGCACGCGGTGCTGTTTCCGCCGGTGGCCGGGGTCGTACCGGACGCGGTGGCGGTGGACGGAAACGTAACGGGACACACGGAGCGGGGGGCTGCGCGATGAGCGGGGGCGGGGGCGAGGGCAACAAGGACCTGGCCACGAGCGGACTGGACGAGATCGCGAACGGCCTGACGCTGGCGCTGAGCGAGCTCAAGGAACTCGGCATGGTCGGCATGGCGGGCGCCGGCC
The DNA here is from genome assembly GCF_042731085.1 of Streptomyces sp. NPDC059875. Classification (NCBI taxonomy): domain Bacteria; kingdom Bacillati; phylum Actinomycetota; class Actinomycetes; order Kitasatosporales; family Streptomycetaceae; genus Streptomyces; species Streptomyces sp. NPDC059875. Next base: position 120,157 of record NZ_JBHWJZ010000009.1, on the reverse strand, counting down.
GCGGCTTCGGCGACATCGCGCTGAGCGGCCTGGAGCTGGGCCACGAAGGGCTGACGGGGAAGTTCACGTCGTTCTGCGAACGCTGGGAATGGGGCGTGCGCGCCCTGATCAACGAGGGCAACACGTTCGCCGTGGCGACGGGCCTGTCGGCCGGCACGTACCACGAGACCGAGCAGTACCTGGAGGGCACGTTCAAGATCGTGACCAACGCTGCCATCGGTAACCCGTACGCGTCCGAGGACGAGGTCACGAAGCAGGGCTGGGGCGACATCGCCACGTCCGGGGTCTTCAGCAAACCCGACTACAGCGCGGAATCCTTCGAGCGGGCGAGGGAGAACTCGGCCCAGGGCTGGAAGGACGCCGGGCGCGATGTGATGACCTCCAACACGGTCGGTCTGCCCGGCCTGAACCCGCAGCAGATGCACTCCTCCGTCGGCGTCTCCGACGCCCAGTACGAGGAGATGCTCGACGACGTGTTCGGGCCGTCGGCGGAGGAACGGGCCGCCGCGGCGCAGCAGCAGCAACAACAGCAGGGCGTGCCGCCTCAGCAGCAGCGTGGCGGTGAGGGCTGATGGGCGGCCTGCTCGACGACATCGGCGACGGCATCAGCGACGTCGGCAAAGGCATCAAGGACGGCGTCAACGAAGGCCTCGGCGCCATCGAGGACGGCATCGACTCCGGCAAGAAGGCGCTGGGCGAGACCGTCGACTGGGCGACCGACAAGGCCGGCGAGCGCCTCGACTCCTACGGTATGCACAAGGCCGCCGACTGGGTCACGGACTGGGGAGACGGTGTCGCGTCGGACCTCGGCGCGACGCCCGGCGAGAAGCAGCTCGGCCAGACCGAGGAGGCGAACGAGCTCGTCCACGGCAACCCCGCCAAGATCCTCGAGAGCGCGGGGCACCTGAAGGACTTCCGGACGGCTTTCGAGAAGGTCGGCCAGGGCATGAGGAAGGTCGACTCCTCGAACTGGAAGGGCATGGGCGGCGACTCCTTCCGCGAGAAGTTCGGCGTCCACCCCACCAAATGGCTGCACGCGGCCGACGCGTGCGAGAACGCCGCCGCCGCGCTCGAGGCGTACGCGGACACCGTGAAGTGGGCGCAGGGCCAGGCGAACGAGGCCATCGACCTGTACCGGAAGGGCATGCAGGCCGCCGAGAAGGCCAAAGCGGCCGCCGAGGAGGCCAAGGCCGCCGCCGCCGCGAAGGAGACCGGGGCCGGCGAGAAGGGTGCCGGGGCCGCCGAGGCCGAGAACGCCGCGAAGGCGCTCCTCGAGGCGGCCAGGTCCCGGCTCGCCACTGCCCGCGAGCAGCGGAACACCGCCGCGACCGACGCCCAGGCCAGGGTCGACAAGGCTCTGGCCCACGCCCCGGCCGAACCGCCGCCGCTCGAGCGTCTGGGCGACAACATCGCCGACGGCTACCAGGCCTACAACATGGAGCTGACCCACGTGGTGGGCGGCGCCCTCAAGGGAACGGCGGGACTGGTCAACTTCGTCCGGGGCCTCGTCCCGTTCGATCCGTACAACCTGACGCACCCGGCCGCGTACGGGCAGAACGTCTCGATGACGCTCTCCGGCCTGGTCTCCACGGTCGCCCAGCCCGACCGCGCGGTGTCGGCCGCCGTCGAGAGCTTCAAGAAGGACCCGTCCGAGTTCCTCGGCCGTCTCATCCCCGAACTCTTCGGCACGAAGGGCACGGGCTTCGCCCGCGGGGGCCTGCGGTTCGCGGCCAAGGAAGGGCTGGAGACGGGGGCGACGAACGGCGTGAAGTACGGGGACAACGTCGGCGGTACGCCGCCGTCGCCCCCGACCGGGCTGGCCGACAACGCGGGGTCGCCCGCGCCGCCGGCCGGAGTGGCCGACAACGCGGTCTCCCAGCTGCCCCCGGGCTGGACGATCGACCCCCCGACCGCCTGGCCGTCGCCGACCGGGCTGGCCGACGACGCGGCGGTCGCCCAGAAATGGGACGACCTGGCCCAGGGCACGAACCATGTGGACGAGGGTGCCGTCCACGCGGACTCGGTGGATCCCAAGACGGCTCAGGACTTCCTGGACGACCAGTATCCGGAGCTCAACGGGGTCAATGACGGGCCCGGCGGGCAGCCCGACAATGGATTCACGTACGAGCCGCACGTTTCGGCAGACGAGTTCAAGGGTCTCCCCGACGCGCAGAAGCACGATGTCGCGTTCGACGAGGTCAGCGACGGCGCCGTATCGTTCCCGGACGACAATGCGGCGATCGCCTACGGCAGGGACAACTGGAACGAGTACGCGCAAAACCTCCCTCCGGAGGCCAAGCAGTCATTCCTTGATTACTCGGCCGAGCATGGGGGCGGGCCGAGCCCGCACTACGCCACGTACAAGGAGATGAACGGATACCTCCGGAGCGGGGACGAGGGATTGGGGACCCCGGATGTCCTTCGTAATATCGAAGAGGTCGACAAGGCGCTGGCCGGTCGCCGTCTGCCGGAAGACGTCATGGTGGTTCGCGGGTCGGGAGTCGGTCACCTGGACTTCGACGCCCCCAAGGACCTGATCGGGCAGACAATGACTGACAAGGGCTACATGTCGACCTCGCTCGGGAACAACCCGGTGGACGCCTTCTCGGACATGGATGCGGTGATGCATCTCCGTGTCCCCGAGGGAACTCCTGCCATTTGGATGGAGAAGGTCAGCCATTACGGCATGGGCGAGCGGGAGTTGCTGCTCGGGCGCGGCACGCAATACACCATCACACGGGCCTTCGAGTCCAATGGCCAGCTGCACATCTACGGCGAAGTGCTGCCGGGGAACTAGAAAGGGACGGCGTAAATGAACCCCGAACGGGAAAGCGGCCCCCGCTTCGTCGAACGGAAGACCAATCCCCGCTTCGAAGAGGACCTGCAGTTCCTGGTCGAGCCGGGCGGGCCTCAGCGGTACAACCGCCACAGCGGCAGGTCCGTGCAGTACGTCACGGTGGCCGACGCCCAGGGCTCAGTGATCGGCTACGTGTGGGCCAACGACGAGGACGACGCCGCGGGCTGGATCGTCCGCAAGGACGGCGGCTCCGAAGCGTTCAACGAGGGCGACGTGTGGGTGGACCGGCTGTACGACGGCAAGGCACGGGGACTCACGCCGTCCGAAGCGTTGGCCGAGATGATCCGCGACTCGCCCTTCGTCGAATCGAGCCGCGTCGTACCCGACTCCCTCGCCACGGCTCCGAACCCTGACGTACTCCGGGCACGTGCCGGGCAGCGTCCGAAGGGAGCCGCACGGCACGCGGCGAGCGGGGTGCTGTTCGGCCTCGCCTTCGGGGACGCCATGGGCTACCCGACGGAGTTCCTGAACATGGAGCAGATCGGCGCCACGTTCGGTCCGTGGCACAAGATGGAGCTCCCCCTTTCCCCGGGCGGCGTCGTGCGGGTGACCGACGACACGCAGATGATGCTGGCCGTCGCCGAAGCGCTGGCGGAGGTCACCGGAGGTACGGGAGACACCCGGGGCGAGCGAGGCACCCGAGGCGAACGAGGGGCGCGAGGAGCGGCACGAGAAGGAGCGTCCCCGCTCACGCCCGCCGCTGTGGAAGCGGCTCTGAGGAGACGCTTCGTGTCCTGGCTGCACGACCCGGACAACAACCGGGCCCCAGGTCAGACGTGCCTGGACGCATGCGCAGCGCTGGAACGCGACATCCCCTGGCAGGCGGCGAGCATCATCCGGTCCAAGGGATGCGGCGCGAACATGCGGGTGGCCCCGGTGGCCCTCGTGCCCGGCCTGTCGGCCGAGCAGCGCGCGGGCATCGCTCAGCTGCAGGCAGCCCTGACCCACGGACACCCGACGGCGCTCGCGGCGAGCGACCTGACGGCCCACGCCGTGTGGCTCCTCGCCAACGCCTGCCCCCTGACGAGCCTCGTCGACGAGCTGCGTGCCTACGCACAGGAATCGCGGCGGGTGTACCACGTCGACTGGCTGGGAGACCTCGCCCAGAGGGCAGGCGCGCCGGACCCCGAGACGTACATCGCCTTCGGCTGGGACGAATGTCTGCGCGCCCTCGACCGCGTGACCGAGGCGCTGCGCGAGCCGGACGTGGACCGGGATCCCAGCGAGGCGGTCGGTGCCGGCTGGGTCGCCGAGGAAGCCCTCGCGACCGCCCTGTACTGCTTCCTGGTCGTCGACGGCTACGCACGCCCCGCGCTGCAACGCGCCGCGCACTCGTCGGGAGACTCCGACTCGATCGCGGCCCTGGCGGGCGCCTTCGCCGGAGCGCGGCACGGCATCAAGTTCTGGCCGCCGGAGTGGCGCGAGGTGATCGAGTACCGCGACCGCCTCAGTGCTCTGGGCACGGCCTGGGACTGAGAACGCACGTCAACGATGCAGACACAGAACCCGATGCAGCAGGCGGCCGCCTGGCTGCACGCGATCTACGGCGGGCTCGTCGAGCTCGCCGTACCGGACCCGGTGCACGAGACGGACACGGCATGGCTGCTGTCCTGCCGGGCCCTCCCGCAGCCCGGCTATCCCCGCTCGCCGATGCTCGCGGCCTCGCTCGTCGTGCCCAAGGACGGCAGCTCCCCGTTCCACCCCGCCTCCAGCGCGCCGCTGGCGGACCTGGAACGGGGGGCCGCGCGCGAGACCACCGCTCGCGTGCGGAACCAGGCGCGCCGTATCAACGCCCGCGGTTGCGTGGCCGCCCTGCACTCCACGCTCGGCGGGCACCGGTCGGTCGCCTTGCCCTGGCGCCCCGCCCATGAGGCCCCCGGCTGGTGGGACCGACTCAACCGCCGGTACTTCCCGGGGTTCACGCACGTGCCGGTGGCCGACTGGAACGACGTGATCAGGACCCTTCAGGAACCCGGCCCGGACACGCGCGGGCTCGTGTGGGTACGTCGCGAGGTCGGCGGTCAGGAGGCGACCGGGAACCTGATCTACGCCCACAACAACAACGGCCAGGTCGTCCTCCTCGACGGCATCACGGCCTCCCTGGCCGAGCTGGACATCTCGCACCTGCGCGAGCTGGTCCTCCTCCGGGCACTGCCGGCGAAGCCCTGACGGTGCCGCCGCCCGGTGGGGTGGACTGAGACGCCGCGCTCGGGGCACACGCGGAGCGTGCACACGAGTGACGAGATCTACCACCGGGTGCTGTGGGACCCCCGCTTCGATCCGGAGCGCTTCGTGATGGGGATCCACGAACGGGACGCCGCGCCGAAGCGCGTGGCGCTGCCCGACTTCGTACCGGGCGGGGAGATCCCCTGGCACCGGGTGATCTTCTTCGAGGCCGACGGCGAGGTCGTCTGGGACCGGGCGGCGGGCGTGGACCGGCTCGACGAGACCGTGGCGGCGGAGGACGAGCCCGTCCCGCCCGGGGAGATCCTGGCCGTGCCCGCCACGAACCGTACGGCGGTGGCCTGGATCCCGCCGCGACGGCTGTGGCCGCCGATCCAGCACATCCGACGCGTGCACGACCGCCAGATCCACCGCTGGCCCCCGCACGTCAACGTCCTCTTCGGCTTCGTACCGGAGTCCGACTTCGAGCGCGCCGCGCCTCTGGTGGCAGCGGCGGCGCAGCGGACCCCGCCGTTCCGGGCCCGGCTGGAGGGCGTCCACTGGTTCGGCCACCGCGAGGACGCCACGGTCTGGCTCGACCCCTGCGCGGCGGGCGAGGAGCCGTGGGCCCGCCTGCGGGAAGCCCTCGAGGCGCGCTTCCCGCTCTGCGGCGGCCGGGCCAAGGGCTTCACCCCGCACCTCTCCCTCGGCCGCAGCCGCGACCCGCACACCCTCGCCACCACCTCCGAAGCCCTGCTCGGCTCCATGACGGCCCGGGTGGCCGAGCTGGTGCTCCTGTCCCGCCGCGAGGACGGCCCGATGCGGGTCCGAGCGACGGTGACGGTCGGGACCGGCGAGGTGCGCTGGTCCGAGGACGTCGACGCCGAGAGCCGTACGTGACGAACCCGCCGGCGAAATCCGAATGCGCGTTCCCCCGCAACGCAACCCCCGGCTCTTCGAAGCCGTCTAGCTAGGCGCGGATCTCTGCCCCGACCAGGGCGTCCGCCGTTTCAGGGGACTTCGGGGACCGGTAGCAGCACGGGGGAAGCAGTAGTGGACGACGTATCCGCGCCCAGGACGGGTGTGCCCCGTCGACGCAGTGTTCTCGCGTCGGCCGCCGCCCTCGGAGCCGCCGCGCTCGCCGGGTGTTCCGTGCCCGCACCGCGCCGTACCGGGCCCACCGCCGACCCCGCGCCGGGGATGCCGATCGCGAGTACGCGGCGCGCGCAGCTCATGCAGTTCGCCGCGCACCCGGACGACGACCTGTACTTCATGAATCCGGACACCCAGCGGATGCTCGACGCCGGGGTCCCGCTCGTCTCCGTCTACGTCACCGCGGGCGAGCACACGGGCGTGAACCGGATCAAGGGCATGCCCGAGGTCCCGCCGGACCGGGCCGCCTACTCCTCCGCCCGCCACCAGGGACTGCGCCAGGCGTACGCGACGCTGCTCGGGCTCGACGCGTTCGCCCCCTGGCAGCGGAGCGCCGCCACGCTCCGGGGCGGGCGGCGCGCCGAGATCGACACGCTCGTGCACGGCGGCCGCCGGGTCGAGCTGATCTTCCTCAATCTGCCCATGCACACCACCCGGCGCTACATGGCCCTGCCCGCGCTGTGGCACGACCGCGCCCTCGAACTGCGCACGCACCTCTCCGCCGGCTCCCCCGTCGACCGGTCCGACACCTACGACCACGACCAGCTGATCGACGTCCTCGTCGGCCTCCTCGACCGCTACCGGCCGACCGTCGTGCAGACCCTCGACCCCGACCCGGACATCCAGGTCAGCAACGAGGCCACCCGCAAGCGCGACAGCGAGCAGCCCGGCTACTCCGACCACGGTGACCACACCGCCGTGGCCTGCTTCTCCTGGGCCGCGCTGATCCGCTGGGTCGCCGAGGCGCAGCAGGGCCCGGGGGAGATCCCGGCGTTCGTCGCGACCGCCTTCCGCGGCTACTACAACCGCCACTGGCCCAAGAACCTCCCGCCCCAGGTCCTCAAGGAGAAGGCCGCGCATCTCGTCCCGTACGGCGGCGATCCGTCCTGGGACTGCGGCAATCCGTCGGGCTGCGGCGACTACGGCGTGGGCGGGGACCGTCCCCTCACGAACTGGAAGGGCTGGGTACGGGCCACCCACCACCGCTGGCCGGGCGCGGGTCCGGCCGTCGTCACGCGGGCCGACGGACGGCCCGGCGGACGGCTCGACGCCTACGGCGTGCTCGGACTGCGCGCCGTCCGCTGGCGGGAGACGGGCAGGGATTCCGGGCTGTGGGGCGAGCCCGAGGACCTCGGCGGCGGGCCGCTCGCGCCCGCGCTGGGCTCGGCCGTGCTCCCCGACGGCCGGGTCCTGCTCTTCGGGGTGCGGTTCGCCGCGCTCGGCGGCCACGGCGGCCCGAACAGGCGCGAGGTCGTCCTGCTCGAGCAGCGCTCCCCCGGCGGCCCGTTCCTCGCGTGGCAGGGCCTCGGCAATCCGGAGCGGGCCGACGACCGGGGGCGCCGGATCGGTGTCCCGGTGGCCGTGACCGCCCCCGACGGCCGGGTCCATCTCTTCGTACGGAACGCGGACAAGGGCGTGTCGACCCGCGTACGGAACGCCGACGGCGGCTGGTCCCCGTGGCGGGCCCTGCCGGGCACCGACGAGGTCCAGGACGGCCTGGACGCCGTGGTCGACGCCGCCGGACGCGTGCATCTCCTGGCCGCGGGTCGGACGTCCGTCCTGCACTGGATCGACGGTGCTCCGGCCGCCCCGCTCCCCGGCGCGGGCGACCCCGTCGCCGCCGTCCCGGGCCCCGGGTCCGGCGCGCTGGAGGTGTACTACCGCAGGCCCGCGGCCAAGGAGCTGCTGTCGGGGCGCGGGAACGCGTCCTTCGACGGGTACGGCCCGGTGGCCGCCGCCGCGGACGGCGGCGGGACCGTGCTGCTCGGCCGGGACCTGCGCGGCCGGGTCCAGCTGCGGCAGGGCGGCCGGCTCTGGACCCGTACGCAGGGAACGGTGCCCGTGCAGGCGGCGGCGCTGCGTCTCGTACCGGACGGTCCGCTGGCGGTGGGTCTCGGCGCCGACGCCCACCCGTGGGTCTGGCGCCCGGCCGGAGCGCCCCGGCTGTAGTCGGGCCGACCGCCGCGGCAGCCAGAGAAAAGACGAGGGCCCCCGGTCCGCCGCGAACGGCGGGCCGGGGGCCCTCTCATGACGCTCCGTCAGGAGCGGCACAGGTCAGACGATCGACAATTACTTGTTGATCTTGACGACCTGGCCGGCGCCCACGGTCCGGCCACCCTCACGGATGGCGAACTTCAGGCCCTCCTCCATGGCGACGGGCTGGATCAGCTCGACGGTCATGGAGGTGTTGTCGCCCGGCATGACCATCTCGGTGCCCTCGGGGAGGGTCACGACGCCGGTCACGTCCGTGGTACGGAAGTAGAACTGCGGGCGGTAGTTGTTGAAGAACGGGGTGTGACGGCCACCCTCGTCCTTCGACAGGATGTAGGCCTGGGCCTCGAAGCTCGTGTGCGGCGTGACCGAACCGGGCTTGATGATGACCTGGCCGCGCTCGACATCCTCGCGCTTGATGCCACGGAGGAGCAGACCGACGTTCTCACCGGCCTGGCCCTCGTCGAGCAGCTTGCGGAACATCTCGATGCCGGTGACCGTGGTGGTGACCTTCTCGGTCTTGATACCGACGATGTCGACGGTCTCGTTGACCTTGAGGACACCACGCTCGATACGACCGGTGACGACGGTGCCACGACCGGTGATCGTGAAGACGTCCTCGATCGGCATCAGGAACGGCTTGTCGACGTCACGCTCGGGCTGCGGGATCGCCTCGTCGACGGCGGCCATCAGGTTCAGGACCGACTGGCCCCACTCCTTGTCGCCCTCGAGCGCCTTGAGCGCCGAGACCTTGACGACCGGCAGGTCGTCGCCCGGGAACTCGTACTCGGAGAGGAGCTCACGGACCTCGAGCTCGACGAGCTCCAGGATCTCCTCGTCGTCCACCATGTCGGCCTTGTTCAGGGCGACGACGATGTACGGAACGCCGACCTGGCGGGCCAGGAGCACGTGCTCCTTGGTCTGCGGCATCGGGCCGTCGGTGGCGGCGACCACGAGGATGGCGCCGTCCATCTGCGCGGCACCCGTGATCATGTTCTTGATGTAGTCCGCGTGACCGGGGCAGTCGACGTGGGCGTAGTGACGCGACTCGGTCTGGTACTCGACGTGCGCGATCGAGATGGTGATACCGCGCTGGCGCTCCTCAGGAGCCTTGTCGATCTGGTCGAAGGCCGAGGCCTCGTTCAGGTCCGGGTACGCGTCGTGCAGCACCTTGGTAATGGCGGCCGTGAGGGTCGTCTTACCGTGGTCGATGTGACCGATGGTGCCGATGTTGACGTGCGGCTTAGTCCGCTCGAACTTCGCCTTCGCCACTGGGGTCCTCCTGGAGTGGTTCTGAACGCCTTGCTTCATCGGCGCCAGGTGATCTTTGCTGGGATGCCATCCGCCGGGGCCCGATCCCTCGGGTTTCGGGGGCTGAGCCCCGGCGACTGGTGTCAAGCCTAAAGCGTGTACTCGGGTGAGTTACTCGCCCTTGGCCTTCGCGATGATCTCCTCGGCGACGTTCCGGGGAACCTCGGCGTAGGAGTCGAACTGCATCGAGTAGCTTGCGCGACCCGAGGTCTTGCTGCGGAGGTCTCCGACGTAGCCGAACATCTCCGAGAGGGGCACGAGGCCCTTCACGACGCGAGCGCCGCTGCGCTCCTCCATGGCCTGAATCTGACCACGGCGGGAGTTGATGTCGCCGATGACCTCACCCATGTAGTCCTCGGGCGTGACGACCTCAACGGCCATCATCGGCTCAAGGATGACGGGGGAAGCCTTGCGCGCGGCCTCCTTGAAGGCCTGCGAACCGGCGATCTTGAACGCGAGCTCGGAGGAGTCGACCTCGTGGTAGGCACCGTCGAGAAGGATGACGCGGACGCCAGTCATCTCGTAGCCGGCCAGGATGCCGAACTGCATGGCCTCCTGCGCACCGGCGTCGACCGAAGGGATGTACTCCTTCGGGATGCGGCCACCGGTGACCTTGTTCACGAACTCGTACGAGGCGTCGCCGCCCTCGATGGGCTCGATCGCGATCTGCACCTTGGCGAACTGACCGGTACCACCGGTCTGCTTCTTGTGGGTGAAGTCCACGCGCTCGACGGCCTTGCGGATCGTCTCGCGGTACGCGACCTGCGGCTTGCCGACGTTCGCCTCGACCTTGAACTCGCGACGCATACGGTCGACGAGGATGTCGAGGTGAAGCTCGCCCATACCACCGATGATGGTCTGGCCGGTCTCCTCGTCCGAGTGGACCTGGAAGGAGGGGTCCTCCTCCGCGAGACGCTGGATGGCAACACCCAGCTTCTCCTGGTCACCCTTGGACTTGGGCTCGATGGCGACCTGAATGACCGGCGCCGGGAAGTCCATGGACTCCAGGATGACCGGGTTCTTCTCGTCGCACAGCGTCTCACCGGTGGTGGTCTGCTTCAGGCCCATGACGGCGACGATGTCGCCGGCGCCCACCGAGTCGATCTCCTCACGCTTGTTCGCGTGCATGCGGTAGATCTTGCCGATGCGCTCCTTCTTGCCCTTGACGGAGTTCAGCACCGAGGTGCCGGCCTCCAGGCGACCGGAGTAGATCCGGACGAAGGTGAGCTTGCCGAGGTGCGGGTCGCTCGCGATCTTGAACGCGAGGGCCGACAGCGGCTCCTCCTCGGACGGCTTGCGCTTGACGACCAGCTCCGCGTCCTTGACGTCGTGGCCCTCGATGGCCTCGACGTCCAGGGGGGAGGGGAGGTAGCGCACGACGGCGTCGAGCAGGGGCTGAACACCCTTGTTCTTGAACGCGGTGCCACAGAAGACGGGGGTGATCGTCTTCTCGCCGCCACCCTTGCCGGAGGCAATGGTGATACGACGGATCGCGGCGTACAGCTGCTCCTCGGTGGGCTCCTGGCCCTCGAGGAAGAGCTCCATGATCTCTTCGTCGTTCTCGGCGACGGTCTCGACCAGCTTGCCGCGCCACTCTTCAGCGGCCTCGGTGTGCGTGGCCGGGATGTCGACGACGTCGTACATCTCGCCCTTGGTCGCTTCCGCGGACCAGACCAGGGCCTTCATGCGGACGAGGTCCACGACACCCTGGAAGTCCATCTCGGAACCGATGGGGAGCTGCATGACGATCGGGACGGCGCCGAGGCGGTCCACGATCATGTCGACACAGCGGTGGAACTCGGCACCCGTACGGTCGAGCTTGTTGACGAAGCAGATACGCGGAACGCCGTAGCGGTCCGCCTGACGCCAGACAGTCTCGGACTGGGGCTCGACACCGGCGACGCCGTCGAACACCGTCACGGCACCGTCGAGCACGCGGAGCGAACGCTCCACCTCGACGGTGAAGTCGACGTGGCCCGGGGTGTCGATGATGTTGATGGTGTGGTCGACGTCCTCGAGCGGCCAGTGGCAGGTCGTCGCGGCGGACGTGATGGTGATGCCGCGCTCCTGCTCCTGCTCCATCCAGTCCATCGTGGCAGCGCCGTCGTGGACTTCACCGATCTTGTACGAAACGCCGGTGTAGAACAGGATCCGCTCGGTGGTGGTCGTCTTGCCCGCGTCGATGTGAGCCATGATGCCGATGTTGCGCACCTTGGCAAGGTCAAGCGAAGTGGTAGCCATATCGGCTCAGTCTTCTCTCGGTCTCGATGTGGGTTGCGACTACCAGCGGTAGTGCGCGAAGGCCTTGTTGGACTCGGCCATCTTGTGCGTGTCCTCACGCTTCTTGACCGAAGCACCGAGGCCGTTGGAGGCGTCGAGGAGCTCGTTCATGAGGCGCTCGGTCATGGTCTTCTCGCGGCGGGCGCGGGAGTAACCCACGAGCCAGCGGAGCGCGAGGGTGGAGGCGCGACCGGGCTTGACCTCGATCGGCACCTGGTAGGTGGCGCCACCGACACGGCGGGACTTGACCTCGAGGGACGGCTTCACGTTCTCGAGGGCGCGCTTCAGCGTGATGACCGGGTCGTTGCCGGTCTTCTCGCGGAGGCCTTCCATGGCGCCGTAGACGATGCGCTCGGCGGTGGAACGCTTGCCGTCCAGCAGGATCTTGTTGATCAGCGAGGTGACAAGAGGAGAGCTGTAGACCGGGTCGATGATGACCGGGCGCTTCGGGGCGGGGCCCTTACGAGGCATTCTTACTTCTCCTTCTTGGCGCCGTAGCGGCTGCGAGCCTGCTTACGGTTCTTGACGCCCTGCGTGTCGAGGGAACCGCGGATGATCTTGTAACGAACACCCGGCAGGTCCTTCACACGGCCACCACGCACGAGCACGATGGAGTGCTCCTGCAGGTTGTGACCCTCACCCGGGATGTAGGCCGTGACCTCGATGCCCGAGGTCAGACGCACACGCGCGACCTTACGGAGGGCCGAGTTCGGCTTCTTCGGGGTGGTCGTGAACACACGCGTGCAGACGCCGCGACGCTGAGGGGAACCCTCGAGTGCGGGCGTCTTGTTCTTCTCGACCTTGTCCTGCCGGCCCTTCCGGACCAGCTGCTGGATCGTAGGCACTACTTCTCCGGTTTCTGTGTGCCGTCGTAAAACTAACCTGGAACACGACACCGACCCACGCGGTCGGGTGTGTCGAATACTGCGGACCTCCGCCGAGGGCGGAAAAGGCGCAGATTGCGGTGGCTGTTGACGAACTCGCCGTGCGGTTGAGGACACGCACGCGAGCCCAGGCACACCCCAGGCACAAGGTCTGAGCGTACCTACCGCATGGACTCCGGTCAAAACAAATGCCCACGCGCTCGGGGGCCCGGCCGACCTCGGAGAACGCGGGCACCGGAACGCAGCGCCGGCAGCCTCCACCAAGGGGCACGGGAACGCGGCGCCGGGGGCGCCCGCCGGGGGTCTGGGGCTCGGGGCCGGGGGCCACCACCGGGGGCCACCACCGGGGGCGGGCGGCCAGGCGCCGGGGGCGCCACCACCGAGGGCCGCGAACCGAAGAGCCGGGGTCGATGTCACCCCGGCTCCTGATCACGCCCCCTGACGGAGATCCGTTCGACGGATCCCCGTTCAGTCCCGCGCGGCACGCCTCGCATCGGACGCGCCACCACCCTCGGCGCCCTGCGTCGCACCTTCCTCCGCGGGCTCCAGGAACTGGTTCACCACCTTGATGAAGACGCCAAGCCGCTCGTCGGGGACGCCGAGCCAGTGCGCGAAGTCCTCCATGGTCGGCTGCCAGTCGCTGGGCGGGAGCAGATCCGCCGCGAGCGGCAGCTCCTCCGGGGTCACCCGGCCGGACCGGACCAGCATGTCCCGGACGGACACCCCGAGCAGCGGGGCGATCCTGCGCATGGTCTCCAGGTCGGGCATGCTCTGCCGCTGCAGCAGCCGGGTCACGGCAGCCCGGTGCACGCCGGCCTCGTCCGCGATCCGGGACTTTCCTCCTCCGCGCGGACTGTCGATGTCGTAGCCGCGCGCTCTCATCAGACCTTCGACCCAGCCTGCGAACTCGTCGAGCCCTTGAGTGCTCATGTACCGCTCCCTAACTCCCCCACCCTCCAGGGACCCCACTCTAGCGTGCTTGCGCGCAAAGAATTACGTGCTTTTGGGCGCGCAATCGTGTCGAATCGGTGAAGGGGGCTCCACAAACTTGTTGCGCGCCCGCACGCAACATGTCACTCTCTCACTCGCCGTCGCACTCGTCGGCCTCACGAGTCCCAGGAGTCGCACCGGCCCCAGGGCTCGGTGGCCCGGACCGTGGAGAAGAACCTTGCTCCTGCCCGACACGTCCTCATGGCAGGCCGCCGCCGCGTGCGTCGGCCTCTCCCCGTCCGTCGTCTTCGCCCGCCGCGCCCAACAGGCGGCCCCGGCGCTGCGCGCCTGCGCCTCCTGCCCCGTCCGCCGCGAGTGCGAGGCGGCCGTGGCTCCCGCGGAGAGCTGGTTCGACGGCGTATGCGCGGGCCGCCTCTGGCGCAACGGCCGCCCCGTCGTCCCACGCCGCGGCCGGAGTTCGGCGGGCACCGCGCACTCCGGGAGTCCGCGTGGCTGACGACGCCGTCCACTCCCCCGACCGGATCGTGCGGGACATCGCGCTCTGGGCCGCCTCCCTGGTACGACAGTTCCCCGAGCTCGCCGAGGAGCTGGCGCCGGGCCGCCGCTCCCCCGCCGGGATCCCGCCCGCCGCGCCGCACCCCGGCCGCGACGACCTCATCCGCGAGGAGCGCCGCGAGGCCCTGCTCCTCCAGCAGCGGCACGGGCTCGCCGTGCCGGGCCACGGGGCCGCCCCGATCCGGCTGCACGTCTCCGACGCCATCCGGGACATCAGCGACGGCGTGGTGGAGCTGGAGGAGGCCGTCTGCGCCCGCCTCGGCCGGCCGCGGCCCCGCCGGGCCGGGGTGATCGAACGGCTTCGGCGCGTCGTCGGTCTGCTCGACGACATGGCGCCCCACCCGGACCTGGCCCGGCACGTGCGCGACGAGATGCGCCGGATGGCACGGCGCTGCGCGCGCACGCTCGGGGACACGGAGACGGTCGTCCGCGTCGCGGGGCGCTGCCCGTGGTGCGACTCGGTGTCGCTGCGGGTGTTCCCGGACCGACGGGCGGTGCTCTGCGTGAACCCGGCGTGCGTCTGCACGGACGAGGTGTGCGGGTGCCAGGACGACCCCGCGTACCGGCACCTGTGGCCGGAGGAGCGGTGGGGCGAGCTGTCCGACGCGTCGGGCGCCCGTACGGAGGAGATCGAAGCAGCGATGGACGCCGCCGCGAGCACCACGGCGAGGACACCCGATTCCGAGGACACCGAGGAGAGCCCGTGCTGAAGCCCCTGCCCCTGCCGGCCCTGATCCCCGGCCCGCTGGCCGCCGAGGAGGCCGGGGTCGCCCCGGCGACGATCCGCAAGTGGGTCCAGCTGGGCCACCTGCGAGCGGCCGGCAAGGCGGGCAGGGCCCAACTGTTCCGCCTGGAGGACGTCTTCGCCGCGGAACGGACCGCCCGCCGCCGTCCTCGTACCGCGTAGCCCGTAAGCACCGCATGACGAAGCGCCCCGTGTCTCCCGGAGAGACACGGGGCGCTTCGCCGTGCGCCGGGATTCACCGGTCCCGGTCGTCGAGCGTCACCTACAGTCCGGTGCAGGTTCGGACAGCCGGACACGCGCACACGGAACCCAGGGGGTACGGGGTCATGAGCTGGTACGTGCTGGTGGAGGCCAACGATTCGTACGGCGACAGCAGATGGGATCTGGTGGCGAAGATCCCCGTCGAAGGCGGAAGGGAAGCGGCCATCGCCCGGGCCGAGGAGATGAGCCGGACCTATGTGCGCGGCGCCTTCCCTGATCAGCAGGGCCGCCTCGTGTTCCGTACGTCCCCGACGAGCTGGCTCGTGGAGCAGTCCCGCTTGATGCAGCTCGAGCGCTCCGCCGCCCCGGAGACGATCACCGAGCACATGCGCCTCTGCGTGGCCGAGCTGGTGATGGCGCGGGAGCCGGCCCCCCTCGAGCCCCCCAAGAAGGGCTGGCTGCGGAGGTAGCCGACGGTGGCCCGATCGAGCCGGTGAGGGATCTCGACGGCCGTCACCGGCCCTCCCGGCCGGGAGATTCCAGCCGATCGACGAATTAGTTGCGTGCGCGCACGCTCTCTGTCACAGTTGGTGCAGCGGCGGAGCTGTGCCCGAACGACGGGCGGCGGCTTCGCCGTTCGCCGTCCGGGAGCGCTCCGCGCCCCCGCCCCCTTCCCCGCGTCGAGCGCCCCGGACGGCCCCCCGCACCACCCCGTCCCGCCTCCCCTTCCACCGAGGAGAACCGTCATGACCACTCCCCCGAGTGCGTTCCCGGACGTCGAGAAGCTGGTCGTCGACGTCCTCAAGGCCGACCCGGCCCTGGCCGGGGCCACGATCGCCGTCCAGGCGCCGACCGGCTTCGACGGCACGCAGAGCGCCGTACTCGTCAACCGCCGCGGCGGCGCCTGGATCGGCGACCTGCACGTCGACAAGCCGCTGATCGAGTTCGAGGTGTACGGGCCGACCAAGAACGCGGCCCACATCCTCGCCAACGCGGCCCGGCGCGCGCTGCTCGCCACGATGGGCAAGCAGATCGGCGTCAACCTCGTCCACGACGTGGAGGAGATGGACGGGCCGCGCTGGCTGCCCGACTACCTCTACCGGGGCGCCAACCGCTACCTCTGCGTGATCCAGCTGTCCCTGAGCGTCTTCTGAGCCCGCCGGGCTCCCTGACGGACGCTCACCCCACAGACCAGGCCTCGCCGTCCGGCGGGGCCTTTGCCGTTCCCGGGCCCGATGCCCGGGGACGGCGTGCTCCCCCTCATCCCAAGGAGAAACCCCACCATGGCAGGAAACAACTCCGCCGAGATCCGCGTCGCAGGCATCGGCAAGCTCTACGTCGCCGACGCCGGCACCTCCGCCCCGGCCACCTTCGGCACCGACTCCGCCGCCGACTGGTCCGGCGCGGGCTGGAAGGACCTGGGCTTCACGTCCGGCGACGGCGTCACCTTCTCGAAGAAGGACAAGCTGGAGGCCATCGACTCGTGGCAGTCGGTCTCCCCGATCCACTACATCTACTCGGCCCGTGACCTCTCGCTGAAGTTCTCGCTGCTCCAGTTCAACGAGGACACCTTCCCGTTCTTCATGGGCGGCGACGCGGTCAAGGCCGAGCCGACCCCGGCGGTCGACACCTACCGCTACGAGATCGCCGAGCGTCCGTTCGCCGACGTGCGCGCCCTCGGCCTGGAGTTCACCGACGTCAAGGCCGGTGGCACGACCGCGGTCCGGTACCGCTTCATCATTCCGCGCGGCCAGGTCACCGCGACCGACGACATCAAGCTGGCCCGCAAGGCCGCGGCCCAGCTGGGCGTCACCTTCTCCGCCATGTCGAAGGGCGACGGCAAGCCGCTGGCGACCTTCCTCATGAAGGACAGCCAGTACTCCGCGACCGTCTGATCCCTCTCCCTCCGGGGCGGGGGGGGCGGCCCCCCCCCCCCCCCCCCCCCCCCCCCCCAAACACAAACAAAAAAAAAAAGTCGAAAACAAACACCCGGGGGGCAGAGAAAAACCCCCCCCCCCCCCC
>NZ_JBHWJZ010000009.1:0-103034 GCF_042731085.1 Streptomyces sp. NPDC059875 | reverse complement strand
CGCCCCCCCGGGGGCCACCTAACATTTCACCCCCCCCCATACCCCCCCCCCGGTCTTACCCCCCCCCCCCGGGGGGGGCCCCCCCCCCCCCCCCCCCCCCCCGCCCCCTCTCCTCTTCACTCACTCGAACAAGGAGTACGCATCACCATGGCCCGTTTCGACGTCAACGCCGCTCGCGCCCAGCGCCTGGAGGCCACCGGCAACAGCTGGTCCTTCGAACTGGACGGCGAGAGCTACACCCTTCCCACCGAACTCAGCCGCGCGACCGCCAAGGCGCTGCGCAAGCTCGACGACAACGACGTGGACGGCCTGCTCGCGCTCCTGATGGGTGAGAAGCAGTTCAGCCGCTTCGAGCAGCACGACATCACGATGCAGGACATCGCCGCCATCCTGGAGGCCTACGGCAAGGAGACCGGGCTCGGCCTGGGGGAAGACTGAGCCTCGTCGAGTTCGTCGACGAACACGCCGAGGCCCTTGAGGCGGATCTCCTCCGCTACTACCGCGTCGATCTCCTCGACTGGCACCGGGGCGAGCTGTCCAGCCGACGGCTCAGTGCGCTGATCACGCATCTGCCGCGGGACAGCGCCGTGCAGCGGGAGCTGCACGGCGAGGCCGCGGAGTGGTCGGTCACCGACCATCTCCTCGCGGCGGTGGTGGACCATCTGGCCGTCGCCAACTGGATGTTCCAGTGTGTCAACACCGGCGAGGACGGCGATCAGCCCGAGTACCCGACGCCCGTCCCGCGTCCGGACGTCCAGGACGAGTACGAGGACGATGACGAGGAGGAACAGGACGAGGGCTCCACGGAGGCGAGTACCCACGAGATGGTCTCCCCCGGAGCGCTCGCCCGGTTCTTCGGCTGATCCCGCGTCCCGATGCCGCATCCCCCGGCCCCCGGAGCCCGTTCCCGTCAGGGAGCGGGCTCCGGGGGCGCTTCCTGTGCTCGGTCGGCGGTCAGTTCCTCCTCCAGGGCCCTGGCCCGCTCCGACAGCCTGCGCCCCTTGCGGGCGCGTCCGTCCGGCTCCGCCGGCTCGGAGGCCGCGCGGTCGCTCCCGGATCCCGTCTGTCCGGGGACCCCGGCGAGCGGCGGGACGATCGGGCGGCCCCCCTTGCCGCGTACGACCTTCCGAACGGGCTGCGCGGTCCTGCGGGTGCGGCTCTCCTGCGCGGTCGGCAGGACGTCGCGTTCGGTGGCGGGTTCCTCCACGTGTGGACGGGTGCCCTCGTCGTGCTGCGGAGGGCCCGCGTTCGCGTGCTGCGGCTCATCCTGCGGAAGGTCCTGCTCCGGTCTGCGGTCGAGGAGTTCGCGCTCCGTGCGCATCCGCGCCTCGGTCTGGAGGACGACGGCGGGCGGTTCGAGGAGTCGCGCGAAGGGCAGCGGGATGACGCGGGCGCCGTCGCCCTCGCCGGCGTCCACGCGTCGCTGCGGGCGGCGGATTCCACGCGCGTCACCCTGACCCTGCGCGTAGGCGTCGGCCACGCGCTTCTCGTACTCGCGCCGTATGCGCGGGAGTTCCTCCGACATCGCCTCGGCCCAGCCGGCGGTGAAGGCGGCGGCCTCGCGACGGTCGACCACGGACCTCGGCATCACGACCAGGTCCTCCGGTGCGTACCCGTAGACGTGGACCAGTTCGGAGAGCCGTGCGAAGAGGTGAGGCAGATCCGGGTGGGACTCGAGCCAGTCGATGACCCGCTCCCGCCGGTTAGCGCCCGGCTCCGTGTCCATGCGTCCGCACTGCCTTCCAACCCCCCGGGGTCCCCCACGCGCCCCTCGCGCCCCTTCGCCCCCCGGCTGTGTCGGGTCCGGGGAACGCGCCCTCCAGAGTACCCGGTCGAACACAAGCTCCGATCGAGGACCAATCCCTCGGGAGACAAGGCCAGAAGACACGCCGTCAGACGTTTCAGGCTCGACAAGCTCGAACCTCTGTTCGACAATGCTTCGTACGCACGTTCGATCGCCGGAAGGCAGGGCACCATGACGTCTCAGACCGGGGGAAGCCGTACCGGGAGCACGCTCCACGATCGCCTCAACGCGTTGCTCCAGGGCCCCGGTCCCCTCGACAAGCGCGCACTGCTCGCCACCCTCGACGCAGAGGTCGCGGCTCGCGAGATCCGCGCGTACACGGCGGGGTGGAACGACGCCCTCGCCGAACTACGCCGCCGCTGACACCCGTACGCCACACACGCCACGCCTCGCCGGGCGGGAACCCCCGCCGGCCACGCACATGAGCCGCCTGCGCCCTTCGAGGGCTGGGCGGCTTCGGCGTTTCCGGGTGCGCTTCGGCACGACATCTCGAATCGAGGACAGCAATGGCAGCTCCCACGCCGCCCCCGCCGAACCCCAACACCCCCAACGCCCCACAGCAGCCCGGTTCGCTCTGGTACGCCCCCTGGATCAGCGAGGCCGATTACAAGAGCACCAAGGAAGCGGCCTTCGGCTGGACGAGTACGGTCACCGCCGTCAAGGCCGACATCACCCTCATCAAGGCGGAGTTGTCCGGCCTCGCCGTCTTCTCGCTCGGCGCCAGCATCTTCAAGTTCGATTACACCTGGTTCAAAATGGACGAAAAGGGTGTAACCATCAACGGCCGCCAGCGGTACGGATGGCCGTGGGCCGACAAGGCCAAGCACTTCAACGTCGCGGCCGAGCAGCAGAACCGCAAGCTCGTCGCCGAGCAGAAGGACATCAAGGAACAGCTGCGCCGGCTCACCGCCGCACAGACCAACGCGACCGAGAGGCGCGATGCGCTGGGCCGGGCCGAGACGACCCGCGACGACGCGCGGCGCCGATACCGCACCGAGGGCACCGCGGCTTCGCTCGAAGCCTTCCTCGAAGCGGAGAAGAACTACCAGAAGGCCAAGAAGGCAGCCGACAAGGCCGAGAAGGAACTCGACCGGGCCAACCGGAAGGCCAAGAAGCTGTCCGACCAGGCCGCTCAACGCTTCGACGACGCCAAGCGATTCATCAAAGCGGAAGACGACGCGAAGAAGCAGTGGGCGAAGGACGGCGCCAAGGTCGTGACGGACGACCTCAACCGCCTGAGGACAGCACTCGGAGAGGCCGCGATCCAGGCCTGACCGCCCACGCCTTCCGGCCGGCGGCCCCCCTCCTCGCCTCCCGTTCCCCACACTGAAATCAGGTGACCATGTCCCTCAGCAGAGCACTGGCCGGCACCTCGTCGGCTCTCAGGAACCTCAAGACCAACGCCGAACAGAGCGCCCAGGCCGTCACCCGCGTCGGCAACGGCTCGAACTCCGCATCGAGCAAGGTCAAGCAGCTCAAATCCTCCGCGCAGTCATCGTCCTCCCAGCTCAAGAGCCTCAAGACGGCCTCGGATCAGGCCGAGCGTTCCATGGCCAAGGCCGGCCAGACCGGCCAGTCCGCCGGAACCAAGCTCGGAAAGTACGAGTCCGGCGCAGGCAAGGCGGCCAAGGGCCAGGACAAGCTCAACAAGTCCATGAAGGGCAACTTCCTCGCCCGCCTGATCGAGCTGTTCATGCCGCTCATCGAGAAGGTCGTCGAAATGGCGACGCGCTCGAAGACGATGCAGACGATCATGAAGAAGGCCTTCAGCGCCATCAAGACCGTGATCAGCTCGGTCATGAAGGCCATCGGCCCGATCATGAAGAAGGCCGGCCAGCTGATCAAGACGGTCTGGAACGGCATCAAGTCGGCCATCTCCACGGTCGTCAAGGCCGTCGCCACCGTCATCAAGACCTACGTGAAGATCTGGAAGACGGTCATCACCACGGTCATGAAGGCGATCAAGACGGTGATCAGCACCGTCTGGAACGGCATCAAGGCCGTCATCACCCCGGTCGTCAACTGGATCAAGACCGCGATCCCGAACGCCTTCCGGGCCGTCAAGGACAAGATGTCGTCCATCTGGAACGGCCTCAAGGACATCGCGTCCCGGGCGTTCAACGGCATCAAGAGCGGTGTGTCGGGCCCGATCAACGCCGTGATCGGCCTGATCAACCGGATGATCGGCAGCCTCAACCGGGTCAAGGTCAGCGTCCCCGGCTGGGTGCCGCTCGTCGGCGGCAAGACCTTCGGCGTCAACATCCCGACCATCCCCATGCTCGCCACCGGTGGTGTCGTCATGCCCCGCCACGGCGGTGTCCCGGCGATCCTCGCCGAGGCCGGCGAGGCCGAGGCCGTCCTCCCGCTCTCCAAGCTGGACCGGCTGCTCGCCCTCACCGCCCGCCGCGCCCAGATGACGGCCCGTACCGGCCTGGCCGGCGCCGCGGGTGCAGGGCTGCACATCGAGCACTACCACGCGGCCCGGGGCAGTGACCCGCAGTCGACGGCGGACGCGCTGATGTACCTGGCGAAGGCGCGCGGATGAGTGCCGTCGGCCTGACACCGATCTACAGCAACCGGCTGCTCGCCGGTGTCCCCGCCGCGATCCGCAATCTGCGCAGCACCATCAAGCCCGCCAACACCGCGCTCGGCACGCTGACGCGAGCACTCCGCGGCGCCACCGGCAAGGCCGGTCGCCTCGCTTCGGAAGCCCGTGGCGCCACCACCGCTGTCACGCGTTTCCGTACCGATGCTGCCTCCGCGGGCGGCTCGGTCACGAAGCTGAGCCGGTCGTCGGCCCAGCGCGGCGTCACGTCCTTCGGCGACCGGGCCGGCCGGGCGAAGTCGGTACTCGCCAAAGTCGGTGCGGGCGTCACGGCGATCCTCACCATCCTGATGCCGCTGCTCCCCTTCACCGATGTCCTCGTCGGTCTGATGGCCACCTACGGCACCGCCATGACCATCGCCGCCGCCGTCGTGATGGCCATCAATGTCGTCATGCGGGGAAACCCGCTCGGGTTCCTCATCGGCGTCATCCTGCCCGTCGCGGCGGCCCTGATCACGTACGCGGTGAACAGCGAGACCGGCCAACGGATCATGCAGCAGGTCTTCGCGCAGGTCCTGAAGGGCTTCCAGTCGGTGTGGACGTTCCTCCAGCCGATCATGAAGCTGCTCGGTCAGGCCGTCGGGACCTACTTCAAGGCATATCTGACGCTGTTCACCACCGCGCTGAAGATCGTCGGATCCGCCATCAGCGGGTTCTCCCACGTCCGCACCTCCGTCAATTCCGCCTCGAACGCCCTGCGCGG
Source organism: Streptomyces sp. NPDC059875 (assembly GCF_042731085.1). Lineage (NCBI taxonomy): Bacteria > Bacillati > Actinomycetota > Actinomycetes > Kitasatosporales > Streptomycetaceae > Streptomyces > Streptomyces sp. NPDC059875. The sequence goes on along the minus strand of NZ_JBHWJZ010000009.1, from coordinate 97,922 downwards.
GATCGCCTCCAGCTCCATGGGCGGGATCAAGAATGCCGTCCGGCCGATCCTGACCTTCGTCACCGACAAGATCCCCGGATTCTTCCGCACCGCCAAGGACGCGGTCAGCGGGGCCATGCGCGGAATCGGCGATCTGATCAAGGGCGCGCTCAGCACCGTCGTCGGTGTCGTCAAGGGACCGATCAACGGTCTCATCGCCTTCGCCAACTGGATCATCGACGGCCTCAACAAGCTGAGTTTCAACCTCCTCGGCAAGAAGTTCGGCGTCGACCTCGACAAGATCCCGATGCTCGCCGACGGCGGTGTCGTCTTCCCCGGGGCCGCGGACGCTCCGCGCATCGACCCGCTCACCGTGCTGGAGAACCGCCGCGTCCCGGCCGCCGGCGAGCCGCCCCGACCGCCGCACCGGATACGGGACTTCCACGAGAAGCCCGGCGCCGGACCCCGGTCGACCGCCGAGGACCTGCTCTTCCTCGCGGCCTCCCACCGCTGACCGCTCAGCGCCGACCGCCCACCTGACAGCCTCTCAGAAGTGAGGTGACGGCCCCCATGGCCGAGACCACCACCGCATACGCCGGAAACACCTACACGGCCGACCTCGCGCCCGGCTCGCTGATCACCCAGGACGGGCAGATCCAGTGGGCCGGGCTTCTCATCGGCCCCGGCACCCCGTTCGCCGTCGACCGTTCCGGTCTGACCGGCTGGGAGGACCTGCCCGAGTACGACTCCTCCGACGCCGACCGCCCGACCTCGCACGGAGCCTGGCCGGGCTCCCGGTACGCCAAGCCGCGCAAGGTCGGCGGCACGATCGTGCTGATGCCGGAGTACAGCGCGGCCACCCAGGCCATCCGCGCCCTGCGGCAGGCGCTCGCCCTGCTCGACGAGGAGCGCTGGCTCACCATCCGGCTGCACGGCGAACTGCTCGCCGTACGCGCCCGGATCGCCCAGCGCGTGGTCCCCGCCGACCAGGGCTTCGCCACCCAGGGCAGCTCGAAGATGTCGATCCAATGGCTCGCGGCCGACCCGCGCCGCTACGCCGTCAACGAGCAGGTCGCCTCCACCACCGCCCCGCAGCCCGAGTCCGGCCTCACCTGGCCGCTGACCTGGCCCCTCAACTGGGGCGAGGCCAAGTCGACCGGCGACGCCGTCGCCGAGAACACCGGCTCCGCCGCCACCCACCCGGTGATCACCTTCCGCGGCCCGTGCTCCATGCCGACCGTCACCGAGCGGGGCAGCCGGCGCCGCCTGCGGTACGCGATCGACCTGGCCGCGGGCGAGGAGCTCGTCGTCGACACCGCCGGCGGCACGGTCACGCTCAACGGCACCGCCTCCCGCCGGCACACCGCGATGGCGGACTCCAGCCCGGAGGAGCTGTTCCTGCTCGAACCGGGGCGCACCGAGCTGTCCTTCCGGCCCGACGAGGCCACCGAGGACGCCCTGATGACGGTCCGCTGGCGCAGCGCCGACTGGTGACCCACCCCCGCCCACTCCACCGAAAGAGGTGAACCATGACTGTACGGGCCGCCTGGCTGCAGTCGACCGGTCAGACCCGTGAGGACACCCGCCTCACCCTGGCCGCCCTGCTCACTCCCAGTGGTCAGTCCCCCGAGGAGACCCCGCTGCGCTCCCGGCCGGGCATCGTGCCGGGCGGCTTCGTCCTGACCGGGACCGCCGCGATGCAGTGCACCATCGGCACCGGCCGCGCGATCGTCCAGGGCAAGGACACCCGTCAGGGCGCCTACCTGGTCAGCGCGATCTCGCCGGAGACGATCACCATCGAGGACGGCGATCCGCAGTACGACCGGATCGATCTGATCGAACTGGCCGTCGTCGACGACGCCTACGACAAGACCGGCACCACCGACGCCGTCATCCGCCTGGTCAAGGGCGCCCCGCACGCCAACCCCGTGCCGCCGGCCACGGGCCCCGGCAGCACCCTGCCGCTCTACACGGTCAGGGTCCCCAAGGGCATCTCGGCCGGCAACGGCGGCATCGCCTGGACCACCACCGCGGTCACCACGCAGCACTGGCCGGTGGTGGCGCTCGGCGGCATCATGCCCACGAGCGGCTTCAAGGGCGCGTACGTCGGGCAGTACCGCGACTCGGGCGGCATGCTCCAGCGCTGGGACGGTACGGCCTGGGTCGCGTACCCGAAGGCGATCGGCGGCATCGCGCCCGGCACACAGGTCTCGACCGGCAGCTACCCCGGCCAGTACCGGGACGACTCGGGAATCCTGCAGCGCTGGGACGGCTCGGCGTGGCAGTACGTCGAGGGCACGGGGAAGATCCTGTTCGCCGCCACCCAGTGGCTGTCCGCCCAGCAGCAGACCGTCCAGCCCAACACATGGACCCCGATCAACCTGCCGACCGTCGAGGTCGACGACACCAACAGCTGGAACGGGACCCACACGTACGTCGTGCCGCGCAGCGGCATGTGGCGGATCGCCGCACACGTCACCTGGGCCAACGACGGCCAGAGCGGCATGCGCGGCGCCCGCGTCACCGTCGGCGGCCTCGGGCAGTCGCGGCTGACCTGGCTCGGTCCCGCCGGCAACGGCGCCGTCTCCGTCGGCGGCTCCGGCCTGATCAGGCTCACCGCCGGCAACACGGTCCAGCTGACGGGCCTCCACAGCCACACCGCTGCGATCAAGACGCTCGGCGGCTCCGGCTACGCCTGTGCCCTCACCGCCGAGTGGCTGAAGTCCTGACACCCCCACGTGCTGACACCCCGACGCCCTGACGCCGTCCCCTCCCCCGATTGGAGAACCCCATGAACCTGCGCAGCAGCTGGGTCGCCGAGACCGGCCAGACCCGTGAGGACACCCGGCTCACCCAGACCGGTGCCACCACCATGCTCAACCCCGTCCAGGTCCGCTCCGGCATCCTGCCGGGCTCCTACACCGGCCAGTACCGGCTCTCCGGCTTCTGGATGACGAACGCCTCCGCCATGTCGGCGACCGTCTCCGAGGGGCGGGCGGTCATCCAGGGCGAGATCTCCCAGGGCGTCTACCCGGTGACCCTGCCGACCTCCGAGACCGTCACCTTCGCGCCGGGCAACCCGCAGTACGGCCGGGTCGACCTCGTCGTCCTGCGGATCTACGACCGGCTCTACGAGGGCCAGCGCAACGAGGCCGTGATCGAGGTCATCGAAGGCGTGGCCGAGCAGACGCCGAAGGCGATGCCCGTCCCGCCGCGCAGCCTCCCGCTGTACGAGGTGACCGTGCCGGCCGGCGTCAGCGCGGGCAACGGCGGCATCCCGTGGGCCACCGCGCTCAAGGACCTGCGCAGCCCGGTCGTGGCCGTCGGCGGCATCGTGCCGGTCGAGGGGCCGGTGACCCCCGGTGCGTACCCGGGCCAGTACCAGGACACCGCGGACGGCCAGTTCCAGCGCTGGGACGGCGGCAAGTGGGTCTCGTACCCCGCGGGTGTCGGCGGCATCATCCCGGCCTCCGCGAGCACCCTGTCGGCCAGCTACACGGGCCAGTACCGGGACTCGGCCCTCGGCCAGCTGCAGCGGTGGAACGGTTCGGCATGGCTGCCGGCCGTGCCGGGACCGGCCTACAACGAGTCGCAGGACCACGGGACCACCACATCGACGACGTACACCCCGACCCTCGCCGACCGTGCGATCAACCCCCTGACCGTGACCTTCACCGCCCCGCCGTCCAAGACCGTCCTGATCGGCTTCGGTGCCCGGGTCGCGTCCACCAGCGCCGACCACTACGCGTACCTCAACGTCCGGGTGACGCAGGGCTCGACGGTGGTCCTGGACACCACGGACGACGAGCGCGCGGCGGTCTGCGCGAGCCCGCACTCCACCTCGATCGCCACCTCCGTGCGCCTGCCGAACCTGACTCCGGGGCTCCCGTACACGGTCACCGTCGTGCACCGGGTCGTCGCCAACACCCTGGGCCTCAAGGCGGGCTTCGACAACGTCTTCGTCCGCGTCGACCCGCTGGCGTAACCACCCCTCTCAGGAGACACACCCATGGTTCTTCGTACCGGCTGGCTCTCGCCCACCGGGCAGACCCGCATCGGCACCCGTCACACCGACATCGGAGCGACCACCCCCGCCGGGCCCCTCAGCGCCCGCTCCGGCATCATGCCCGGCACGTACGACGGCAAGTTCCGCGTCGGCGGCCTGTGGATGAGCGGCAACGGGCCGATGACCGCCACCCTCTTCCACGGCCGGGCCGTCATCCAGGGCCCGGCCGCCCAGGGCCCGTACCACGTCACGCTCGACTCGGACACCGTCCTCACCTTCGCCGACGGCAACCCGCTCCATCCGCGCATCGACCTCGTCGTCCTGCGCGTGTACGACGACCAGTTCGACGGCTCGCAGAAGAGCGAGGCCACGATCGAGATCCTCCAGGGGGAGGCGAAGGCCGTTCCGGAGCCACCGGTCGCGCCGGCCCTCTCGCTGACGCTGTTCTCGGTCAAGGTCCCCGCCACGGCCTCCGCCGGTACCGGCGGCATCCCCTGGACCACGCCGGGGACCGTCTCCGACCTGCGCGTCACGACCGCGGGCGTCGGCGGGATCATGCCCGTCTACAACAACGCGGCGGTGCCCGGCAGTTACCCGGGCCAGTACCAGGACAACGACAACGCCCACTTCCTGCAGCGCTGGGACGGCACCGCCTGGGTCGCGTACCCGAAGGAGATCGGCGGCATCGCGCCCAGCGGCACGGTGTCCACCGGTGGTTACGTCGGGCAGTTCCGGGACGCCGGCGGCACGCTCCAGCGCTGGAACGGCACCGCGTGGGTGAACTACCACCCGCCGTACGACATCGAGGTCGCCAGCAACGGCGCGACCGCGGCCACCGGCTGGGGCAGCCCGTCCTTCTCCGCCCGGCGTACCCGCGCCGGCGTCGTCATGGTGCGCTTCGGCGTCACCCGCACCGGCGGGACGATCACCGCCGGCGCCGACGGCCGCATCGCCGACCTGCCCCTGGGCAACCTGCCGGCCGGCTGGTCTCCGGCCATGTCCTTCGAGACGACGGCCTCCGACACCGACGGCTCCGGGGCCGCCACGATCGCGGCCACCACCTCGCTGGTCACCCTGCGCGACTGGAGCCCCAACGCGACCATCCCCAACGGCCGGACCGTGTGGGTCTCCGCCACCTACGTCCTGTAAGGGGGCCGCCATGGCACTCGAAACGCCCTACCGGGCGATCTTCTGCGACCTGATCACCGACCAGACCCTCGACATCCTGCCCCTGCGGGACGTCTCCTTCGACGACTACATCGGCAAGGCCGGCTCGCTCTCCGGCACCATCCCCATCCCCAACAAGGACATCGCCGACCGGGTCAAGAAGGTCCGGGAGGGCCGCACCGCGGTCTACCTGGAGCGCGGCGGCGACCTGTGGTGGGGCGGCATCGTGTGGACCGCCACCCTGCAGTCCAGCGGGCGCGGGGTGCTGACCCTCGGCGTCCAGGCCGCCACCTTCGACTCGTACGCGAGCCGCCGCCGCATCCGTACCGACATCTCGTTCACGACCCCGACCGACCAGCTGGAGATCGCACGGCGGCTGTGGAAGGAACTCGACGTCCAGGACGACCCCACGGTGCCCCTGCCGGAGGGGAAGCAGCCGCGCCGCCTCGGGATCACCTACGGCACGGAGGAGTCCGAGGTCCTGCGGACGGCCTCCTGGCGCAACGGCGACGAGACCGTCTACCTGGAGGCGCTCGACCAGCTGGCCTCACTGCAGAACGGCTTCGAGCACCAGATCCTCGTCTACCGCGACCCGACCGACGGCAAGCGGGTCAGGCAGCTCCGGCTCGGCTGGCCCAAGATCGTCAACGGTGCCACCGACCTGCTCTTCGACCGGCCCGGCGTCATCCTGTCGTACTCCTTCCCGTACGACGCGACCCGCGGCGGCACCACCGCGCTGGCCCGCGGGGCGTCGACGAACTCCAACGCCGGTACCGAGTCCCGGCCGATCCACTCCACCCAGCAGGTCGCCAGCGATCTGCTCGCGGACGGTTGGCCGCTGATCGACCTGTCCTCCGACCACAACGAGGTCACCGACACGCTCACCCTCGACTCGCTGGCCAAGCGGGAACTCGCCGAGGCCCAGGGCGCCGTCGTGATCCCCTCGATCAGCATCCATCTCGGCGGGGTCGTCCCACCGGCACTCATCGGCCGCATCGCCCGCATCCGGATCACGGACGAGTGGTACTCCCAGGGCCTCGACGCCCGCTACCGCATCATCGGCGTCAAGGTCACTCCCCCGGAGCGCGGCCGCCCCGACACCGCCGAGCTCTACCTTGAGGAGGCCTGATGCCCCAGCTGCCCGAGGACATCATCGACCGGCTCAACCAGATGGAACGCCGGCTCAAGGCCCTGTCCACGGCCGTGAACACCCGGCCGGCGGTCAGCGAGATCCGCCCGCCCGCACAGACCGGCAGCGTCACCATCAACCGGCCGCTGTTCCGGATCTTCGACGGCTACGGCCACGAGATCTTCGCGGACGACATCATGACCGGTGGCCTCGCCCGGCCCTGGCTGCAGCTGATGCCGCCGATGAACGTCGACAAGGCCCACTGGCCCTCCACCACCAGCGCCACCTTCACCACGGTCGCCAGGTCCTTCAACCCGATCTGGCAGCCGAAGCTGCGGCTGTCCGTGAACACGGCGGTGTCCTCCGGCGCCACCGGCCAGGTGAAGGTCCTGGTCGACGGCCAGCAGTTCGGCCCCGCCGTCACCGCCGGCTCGACCTACGACCACACCGGTCTGATCCCCGGCGACATGAACAGCAGGTTCGGCCAGACCATGCTGATCGAGATCCAGGCCATGGCCGGTGGCGGGACCGTCTACGCACAGCCCGTCCTGATCTACGGCACCCAGACCTGATCCTGAGGAGCACACCATGATCATCGACCCCGCACAGCCCTGGGGCGTGGCCATCGACTACGCGGGCCGCGCCGTCGTCACCGAGGGCAGCCACACCCTCGACGTCCGCGTGTACGACAACACCCTCGGCAACACGCTGGAGCGAGACCCGGTCACCGGCCAGTACCCGTCGGTGTACGTCACCGCCCAGACCAGCAAGAGCGGCGTCGGGGACGCCAGCCTGCGCGGCTACGCCACGGTGGTCGTCAACGGCCGGGACGGCGAACCGGTCGCCCCCGACCCGACCGCCGTCCAGAGCGCCGTCACGACCGCCCTCGCCGACTTCGAGACCCGCCGCGCCGCCTACGCCGCGCTCTGCGCGACCTGGGCTCCGCCGGAGCCGGAGCCGGAGCCCGAGCCCGCTCCGTAAGCCCCACGCCCCACCCGTACGCCCGCCGCCGCGCGGGCTTTTTTCATGCCCGCAAGCCTGGAGGTCACCATGGCCACTCCCCTCACCGCGGACCGGCTCGTCGCCGCGCTCCGCGCCGAAGGCGTCAAGGTCGTCGAGCACGACGGCTGGCGCACCCACCACCGCAACCAGGCGGGAGCCTGGGGCCCCGTCGTCGGCGTGATGATCCACCACACCGTCTCCAGCGGCACCGCCTCGTCCGTCGAGCTCTGCTACAACGGCTACGACGGTCTGCCCGGCCCGCTCTGCCACGGCGTCATCGCCAAGGACGGCACGGTCCATCTCGTCGGCAACGGCCGCGCCAACCACGCCGGCGGCGGCGACCCCTCGGTCCTCCAGGCCGTGATCACCGAGACGTACGGGGACCGGCCGCCCGCCCCGCGCCACCACCAGGGCAGCCCCGGCGCCGTCGACGGCAACGCCCGCTTCTACGGCTTCGAGTGCGTCAACCTCGGCAACGGCAACGACCCCTGGCCGGCCGCTCAGCTCGACGCCATCGAGCGGGCGTCCGCCGCGCTCTGCCGCGCCCACGACTGGGGCGCCAAGTCCGTCATCGGTCACCTGGAGTGGTCCGACTGGAAGAGCGACCCGCGCGGCTTCGCCATGCCGGGCATGCGGGACCGGATCCAGCGGCGGCTCGGTGCCGCCCCTGCCAAGCAGCCCCCGGCCCCGCAGAAGCCGGCCGCCCCGCGCTACCAGCCGTTCCCGGGCACCTCGTTCTTCAAGGCGAACCCCAGCTCCCCGATCGTCACCGCGATGGGCCGCCGGCTCGTCGCCGAAGGCTGCTCCGCGTACACCGTCGGCCCGTCCCCCCGCTGGGGCGAGGCGGACCGGCGCAGCTACGCGAAGTGGCAGCGCAAGCTCGGCTTCAGCGGCTCCGACGCCGACGGCTGGCCGGGCGCCATGTCCTGGAACGCGCTCAAGGTCCCGTACACGAAGTAGTCCCGTACCCCGAAGCAAGGAGCCCCCCATGTCCGAAGCCGCCAAGCGCACGGCCCGTACCGTCCTCCAGTCCGCCGTCGCCATCGCCGTCGTCCTCCCCGCGGTCGTCGACGCCTCCGGCGTCCCCGCCACCCTCCCCTGGGTCGCCGGGGCGCTCGCCGCCGCCGGCGCCCTCACCCGGGTGATGGCGGTGCCGGCCGTGCAGAACCTGCTCCCCGCATGGCTGCGCACCACCCCGGGGGCGGCCGATGACCGAGTCTGAGCAGCACGACCCGGTCACGGTCGCCATCGAGCTGGAGCGGATGCGCGGCACGCTGGAGGCCGGCTTCGCCCGCGTCGACGGCTCGCTCGCCCTGCTCGTGCAGCGCAGTGACCAGACCGACAAACAGCTCGCCGACATGGAGTCCCGGCTGGACGCCCTGGAGCGCGCCCGCTGGCCGCTCACCAGCATCGCCGCGCTGACGGCGAGCGCCGGCCTGATGCTCGCGGTCTGGGAGCTGGCGGGCCGGTAGCGCGTACGCCGAAGGGCGGCACCCCGGCTTGGGGGTGCCGCCCTTCGGTTTCGATCTACTTACTGGTTGTACGGACCGTAGTCGTAGTCCTCCAGCGGAACGGCCTGGCCGGAGCCGGTGCCGAACGGCGAGTAGTCGATGTCGTCGTAGCCGACGGCCGAGTACATCGCGGCCTTGGCCTCCTCGGTCGGCTCGACCCGGATGTTGCGGTAGCGGGACAGACCCGTACCGGCCGGGATGAGCTTACCGATGATGACGTTCTCCTTGAGGCCGATGAGGCTGTCGGACTTGGCGTTGATCGCCGCATCCGTCAGGACTCGGGTCGTCTCCTGGAAGGAGGCGGCCGACAGCCAGGACTCCGTCGCAAGCGAGGCCTTGGTGATACCCATCAGCTGCGGACGGCCGGAGGCGGGGTGACCGCCCTCGGTGACCACACGACGGTTCTCGGTCTCGAACTTCGAGCGCTCGACGAGCTCGCCCGGCAGCAGCTCCGCGTCGCCGGACTCGATGATCGTCACACGGCGCAGCATCTGCCGGATGATGATCTCGATGTGCTTGTCGTGGATCGACACACCCTGCGAGTTGTAGACCTTCTGGACCTCGCCGACCAGGTGGACCTGGACCGCGCGCTGACCGAGGATCCGCAGCACGTCGTGCGGGTTGGTGGCACCCACGGTGAGCTTCTGGCCCACCTCGACGTGGTCGCCCTCGCCCACGAGCAGACGGGCACGCTTCGAGATCGGGAACGCCGTCTCGTCGCTGCCGTCGTCCGGGGTGACGACGATCTTCTTGGTCTTCTCGGTCTCCTCGATACGGACGCGGCCGGCCGCCTCCGAGATCGGGGCGACACCCTTGGGCTGACGAGCCTCGAAGAGCTCGACGACACGGGGCAGACCCTGGGTGATGTCGTCACCGGCCACACCACCGGTGTGGAAGGTACGCATCGTCAGCTGGGTACCGGGCTCACCGATGGACTGGGCGGCGATGATGCCGACCGCCTCACCGATGTCGACCAGCTTGCCGGTGGCCAGCGAACGGCCGTAGCAGTAGGCACAGGTACCGACGGCGGACTCACAGGTCAGGACCGAGCGGGTCTTGACCTCCTCCACGCCGGCGCCCACGAGGGCGTCGATCAGGACGTCACCCAGGTCGACGTTGGCCGGCGCGATGACCTTGCCGTCCACGACGACGTCCTCGGCGAGCATCCGCGCGTACACGGAGGTCTCGACGTCGTCCGTCTTCCGCAGGATGCCGTCGGCACCCTTCTCGGCGATCCGCAGCTTCAGACCGCGCTCGGTGCCACAGTCCTCCTCGCGGATGATCACGTCCTGCGAGACGTCCACCAGACGACGGGTCAGGTAACCCGAGTCGGCGGTACGCAGGGCGGTGTCGGCCAGACCCTTACGGGCACCGTGCGTCGAGATGAAGTACTCGAGGACGGAGAGACCCTCACGGAAGGACGCCTTGATGGGACGCGGAATCGTCTCGTTCTTGGCGTTCGACACCAGACCACGCATACCGGCGATCTGCCGCATCTGCATCATGTTTCCTCGGGCACCCGAGTCAACCATCATGAAGATGGGGTTCGTCTTGGGGAAGTTCTCATTCATGGCCTCGGCAACCTCGTTGGTCGCCTTGGTCCAGATGTTGATGAGCTCCTGAGTGCGCTCTTCCTTGGTGATGAGACCGCGCTCGTACTGCTTCTGGACCTTCTCGTCCTGCTCTTCCCAGCCCTTGACGATCGCCTTCTTGGCCTCGGGGACGACGACGTCCGAGATGGCCACGGTGACGCCGGAACGGGTCGCCCAGTAGAAGCCGGCCGCCTTCAGGTTGTCGAGCGTCGCCGCCACGATGACCTTGGGGTAGCGCTCGGCGAGGTCGTTGACGATCTCGGAGAGCTGCTTCTTGCCGACCGAGTAGTCGACGAACGGGTAGTCCTCGGGCAGCAGCTCGTTGAAGAGCGCGCGGCCCAGCGACGTACGCAGGCGGAACGAGTCACCCTGCTGCCACTCCGGCTCGCCCTCCTCCGCGACCGGGGGAACCCAGCCGCGCGGCGGAACGGTGCCGATCGGGAAGCGGATGTCGATCTGCGACTGCAGCGCGAGCTCGCCGGCGTCGAACGCCATGATCGCCTCGGCCGTGGAGCCGAACGCGCGGCCCTCGCCCTTGGTGTCACGGAGCTCACCGTCGGTGGTCAGGAAGAACAGACCGAGGACCATGTCCTGGGTCGGCATCGTGACCGGACGGCCGTCGGCGGGCTTCAGGATGTTGTTCGAGGACAGCATCAGGATGCGGGCCTCGGCCTGCGCCTCCGCGGAGAGCGGCAGGTGGACGGCCATCTGGTCACCGTCGAAGTCCGCGTTGAACGCGGTGCAGACGAGCGGGTGGATCTGGATGGCCTTGCCCTCGACCAGCTGGGGCTCGAAGGCCTGGATGCCGAGGCGGTGCAGCGTGGGCGCACGGTTCAGCAGAACCGGGTGCTCGGCGATGACCTCTTCGAGGACGTCGTACACGACCGTGCGGCCGCGCTCGACCATCCGCTTGGCGCTCTTGATGTTCTGCGCGTGGTTCAGGTCGACCAGGCGCTTCATCACGAACGGCTTGAAGAGCTCCAGCGCCATGGCCTTCGGCAGACCGCACTGGTGCAGCTTCAGCTGCGGACCGACGACGATGACGGAACGCGCGGAGTAGTCCACACGCTTACCGAGCAGGTTCTGACGGAATCGACCCTGCTTGCCCTTCAGCATGTCGCTGAGGGACTTCAGCGGACGGTTGCCGGGGCCCGTGACCGGGCGACCACGACGGCCGTTGTCGAACAGGGCGTCGACCGCCTCCTGGAGCATCCGCTTCTCGTTGTTCACGATGATCTCGGGGGCACCGAGGTCGAGCAGACGCTTCAGACGGTTGTTGCGGTTGATCACACGGCGGTACAGGTCGTTCAGGTCGGAGGTCGCGAAGCGGCCACCGTCCAGCTGCACCATCGGACGCAGGTCCGGCGGGATCACCGGCACGCAGTCGAGAACCATGCCCTTGGGGCTGTTCGCGGTCTGCAGGAACGCGGAGACGACCTTGAGGCGCTTGAGCGCACGGGTCTTCTTCTGGCCCTTGCCGGTACGGATGATCTCGCGGAGGCGCTCGGCCTCCTCCTCCAGGTCGAAGGACTCCAGGCGCTTCTGCAGCGCCGCGGCACCCATCGAACCGTCGAAGTACGTGCCGAAGCGGTCACGCAGCTCGCGGTAGAGGAGCTCGTCGCCCTCCAGGTCCTGGACCTTGAGGTTCTTGAAGCGGGTCCAGACCTCGTCGAGACGGTCGATCTCGCGCTGCGCACGGTCGCGCAGCTGCTTCATCTCACGCTCGGCGCCCTCGCGCACCTTGCGGCGCACGTCGGCCTTGGCACCCTCGGCCTCGAGCTCGGCCAGGTCGGTCTCGAGCTTCTTGGCGCGGGCCTCCAGGTCGGAGTCGCGACGGTTCTCGATCTGCTGACGCTCGACGGAGACGTGAGCCTCCAGCGACGGCAGGTCACGCGTACGACGCTCGTCGTCCACGAAGGTGATCATGTACGCGGCGAAGTAGATGACCTTCTCGAGGTCCTTCGGCGCGAGGTCCAGCAGGTATCCGAGGCGCGACGGGACGCCCTTGAAGTACCAGATGTGGGTGACGGGAGCGGCGAGCTCGATGTGGCCCATCCGCTCACGGCGCACCTTGGCGCGGGTGACTTCGACGCCACACCGCTCACAGATGATGCCCTTGAAGCGGACACGCTTGTACTTGCCGCAGTAGCACTCCCAGTCCCGGGTCGGACCGAAGATCTTCTCGCAGAAGAGTCCGTCCTTTTCGGGCTTCAGGGTGCGGTAGTTGATGGTCTCGGGCTTCTTGACCTCGCCGTGGCTCCACTGACGGATGTCGTCAGCGGTGGCCAGACCGATCCGGAGCTCATCGAAGAAGTTGACGTCGAGCACTATGCGTCAATCCCTCTCAGGGTTGTAAGTCTTGGGGTCTGAAACGGGGGTCCTGGGGCCGGCCGGGGACTCAGCGAAATTCACCGAGTCCCCGTACCGGACTCCCGTCAGACCTCTTCGACGCTGCTCGGCTCGCGCCGGGACAGGTCGATACCGAGCTCCTCCGCTGCGCGGAAGACGTCCTCGTCGGTGTCGCGCATCTCGATGGACATGCCGTCCGAGGACAGCACCTCCACGTTGAGGCACAGGGACTGCATCTCCTTGATGAGCACCTTGAAGGACTCGGGGATGCCGGGCTCAGGGATGTTCTCGCCCTTGACGATGGCCTCGTAGACCTTCACGCGGCCGGTCACGTCGTCGGACTTGATCGTCAGCAGCTCCTGGAGGGCGTACGCGGCGCCGTAAGCCTCCAGCGCCCACACCTCCATCTCACCGAAGCGCTGGCCACCGAACTGGGCCTTACCACCCAGCGGCTGCTGGGTGATCATCGAGTACGGACCGGTCGACCGGGCGTGCAGCTTGTCGTCGACCAGGTGGTGGAGCTTGAGGATGTACATGTACCCGACCGAGATCGGGTCCGGGAACGGCTCGCCGGAGCGGCCGTCGAACAGACGCGCCTTGCCGGAGGGGAGCACCATGCGCTCGCCGTCGCGGTTCGGGATCGTGTGCTGGAGCAGACCCGCGAGCTCGTCCTCACGCGCACCGTCGAAGACGGGGGTGGCGACGTTGGTGCCCGGGGCGACCACGTCGGCGCCGATGGCCTGGAGGCGCTGCGCCCACTCGTCCGCGAGGCCGGAGACGTCCCAGCCGCGGCTGGCGAGCCAGCCGAGGTGGATCTCCAGGACCTGTCCCGGGTTCATTCGGGACGGGACACCCAGCGGGTTGAGGATGATGTCGACCGGGGTTCCGTCCTCGAGGAACGGCATGTCCTCGATCGGAAGGATCTTGGAGATGACACCCTTGTTGCCGTGACGGCCGGCGAGCTTGTCACCATCGGTGATCTTGCGCTTCTGGGCGACGTAGACGCGGACCAGCTGGTTCACGCCCGGGGGAAGCTCGTCGCCCTCCTCGCGGTCGAAGACGCGGACGCCGATGACCTTGCCGGTCTCGCCGTGCGGCACCTTCAGCGAGGTGTCACGGACCTCACGCGCCTTCTCACCGAAGATCGCGCGGAGCAGACGCTCCTCCGGGGTCAGCTCGGTCTCACCCTTGGGCGTGACCTTGCCGACGAGGATGTCGCCGGCGACGACCTCGGCACCGATACGGATGATGCCGCGCTCGTCGAGGTCGGCGAGGACCTCCTCGGAGACGTTCGGGATGTCCCGGGTGATCTCCTCCGGGCCGAGCTTGGTGTCACGGGCGTCGACCTCGTGCTCCTCGATGTGGATCGAGGAGAGGACGTCGTCCTGCACGAGGCGCTGCGACAGGATGATCGCGTCCTCGTAGTTGTGACCCTCCCACGGCATGAACGCCACGAGCAGGTTCTTGCCGAGCGCCATCTCACCGTTCTCGGTGGCCGGACCGTCGGCGAGGACCTGGCCCTCGATGACCCGGTCGCCCTCGGAGACGACGACCTTCTGGTTGACCGAGGTGCCCTGGTTCGAGCGGGAGAACTTGGCCATCCGGTACGTGGTGTACGTGCCGTCGTCGTTGGCGACGGTGATGTAGTCGGCCGAGACCTCCTGGACGACACCGTCCTTGTCGGCCTTCGGCACGTCACCGGCGTCGGTGGCACAGCGGTACTCCATGCCGGTACCGACGAGCGGGGCCTCGGACTTAATCAGCGGCACCGCCTGACGCATCATGTTCGCGCCCATGAGGGCACGGTTGGCGTCGTCGTGCTCGAGGAAGGGGATCATGGCCGTCGCGACCGACACCATCTGGCGCGGCGAGACGTCCATGTAGTCGACCTCGGTCGGCGGGACGTAGTCGACCTCGCCACCACGGCGGCGGACCAGAACGCGCGGCTCGGTGAAGCGGAGCTCGTCGTTCAGGGTCGCGTTCGCCTGGGCGATGACGAAGCGGTCCTCCTCGTCGGCGGTGATGTAGTCGACCTCGTCGGTGACCTGACCGTCGACGACCTTGCGGTACGGCGTCTCGATGAAGCCGAACGCGTTGACGCGGCCGTACGAGGCGAGCGAACCGATCAGACCGATGTTCGGGCCTTCGGGGGTCTCGATCGGGCACATGCGTCCGTAGTGGGACGGGTGCACGTCTCGGACCTCGAAGCCGGCCCGCTCACGGGACAGACCACCCGGGCCAAGAGCCGACAGGCGGCGCTTGTGGGTGAGACCCGACAGCGGGTTGTTCTGGTCCATGAACTGCGACAGCTGGCTGGTGCCGAAGAACTCCTTGATGGAGGCGACGACCGGCCGGATGTTGATCAGGGTCTGAGGCGTGATCGCCTCGACGTCCTGGGTGGTCATGCGCTCACGCACGACGCGCTCCATACGAGCCAGACCCGTACGGACCTGGTTCTGGATGAGCTCGCCGACGTTGCGCAGACGACGGTTGCCGAAGTGGTCGATGTCGTCGGTCTCGACGACGATCTCCCGGCCCGACTCGCCGATCGTCTCGGTCTCGCCCGCGTGAAGCTTCACGAGGTACTTGATCGTGGCGATGATGTCGTCGGTGGTCAGGACACCGGCGTCCAGCGGCTCGTCCGCGCCGAGCTTCTTGTTCACCTTGTAGCGGCCGACCTTGGCGAGGTCGTAGCGCTTCGGGTTGAAGTAGAGGTTCTCGAGCAGCGTCTGAGCGGCCTCACGGGTCGGCGGCTCGCCCGGACGGAGCTTGCGGTAGATGTCGAGCAGCGCGTCGTCCTGGCCCTGGGTGTGGTCCTTCTCCAGGGTGGCGCGCATGGACTCGTACTCGCCGAACTCCTGCAGGATCTGCTCGGTGGTCCAGCCGAGAGCCTTCAGGAGGACGGTGACGGACTGCTTGCGCTTGCGGTCGATGCGGACACCGACCATGTCACGCTTGTCGATCTCCATCTCCAGCCAGGCACCCCGGGACGGGATGATCTTGGCGGAGAAGATGTCCTTGTCGGACGTCTTGTCGATCGAGGAGTCGAAGTAGACGCCCGGCGAGCGGACCAGCTGCGAGACCACGACACGCTCGGTGCCGTTGATGACGAAGGTGCCCTTGTTCGTCATGAGCGGGAAGTCGCCCATGAAGACCGTCTGGGACTTGATCTCGCCGGTCTCGTTGTTCGTGAACTCGGCCGTGACGAAGAGCGGGGCGCCGTACGTGAAGTCACGGTCCTTGCACTCGTCGATCGAGTTCTTCGGGGGCTCGAAGCGGTGGTCGCGGAAGGTCAGCGACATCGACCCGGAGAAGTCCTCGATCGGGGAGATCTCCTCGAAGATCTCCTCCAGACCCGACTTCCTGGGGACGTCCTGTCCCGACTCGAGAGCTGCCTCGACGCGAGCCTTCCAGGCGGCATTGCCGAGCAGCCAGTCAAAGCTCTCGGTCTGCAGCGCGAGGAGGTTCGGAACCTCGAGGGGCTCCTTGATCTTTGCAAAGGAGATGCGCAGCGGGGCGGTGCTGGCGCCGTTGTTCGTATTGGTCGAGGCGTTGCGCGAGGCGGCCAAGAGGGGGTCCTTCCGAGGGCTCGGACTCACTACGCGCGTACCGGTCCCCAGCGATGCAGAGGGACAGACGATTCCCGATGGGGCCAAAAGCCCAGGTCAGGTCAGGTCTGCCGACAATGCTCTCGCGAGGGTATGCCCCAGGTGACGGGCAGGGGGCAGCTAACAGGCAGCGCAAAGGGTCAGTGTAGCCACTTGGCCCACTGATGTCCAGGGCGAGTTTTTCGCGACCCTCGTTGTTCTCAACTCCGCGGTACCTCGCGCCGTGCGGCGCACCTCGATACTGCCCGTTCCGCCGTCGATCCATGCCTCGGATACGGATCGTTGTGACGACGCGTCCTGAGAATTGCGCGCTGCGTGCGGTTCGTCAAGGCCCCCCGGTCAGCGGGGGCGCACGGCGAAGATCACCATACTCCGCTCCTCACGGCTCGCACGACCCCCGCCACGCCCGTCCCGGGTACGCCGAAGGGCGACCACCCGAATGGGTGATCGCCCTTCACGAGGCGCCTGAGAGGCGCCTGAGCGAGTCAGGAGACTCGCGAGGTGTTACTTGACCTCGACGGAGGCGCCGGCAGCCTTGAGGGACTCGGCAGCCTTCTCCGCGGCCTCCTTGGCGACCTTCTCGAGGACCGGCTTCGGGGTGCCGTCGACGAGGTCCTTGGCCTCCTTCAGGCCCAGGGAGGTCAGCTCACGCACGACCTTGATGACCTGGATCTTCTTCTCGCCGGCGCCGGTGAGGATGACGTCGAACTCGTCCTTCTCCTCGACGACCTCGGCAACGGCGCCCGGGCCGACCGGGGCAGCGGCGACGGCGGCGGCGGCGGTGACGTCGAACTTGTCCTCGAACGCCTTCACGAACTCGGAGAGCTCGATGAGGGTCATCTCCTCGAACTGGGCGAGGAGGTCGTCCTGAGAGAGCTTCGCCATGATGGGCGATCCTTCCACTAAATCGGCAGGTGCCGGTTGTATATAGAGGCGGGCGTACTTTCGGCCCGCTGCGACCGTCGCCCTAGTGGGCGGCGATCATTGCGCGAGCCGAGTTACTCGGCACCGCCCTGCTCTTCGAGCTTGACGCGAAGCGCCTCCGCGGTGCGGACGAACTTCGACGGCAGCGCCTGGAAGAGGGAGGCAGCCTGAGACTGCTTGCCCTTGAAGGCACCGGCCAGCTTGGAGAGCAGAACCTCGCGGGACTCGAGGTCCGCAAGCTTCTTGATCTCATCGGCGGACAGCGCCTTACCATCAAGGACACCGCCCTTGATGATGAGGTTCGGGTTGTCCTTGGCGAAGTCACGAAGACCCTTCGCCGACTCCACCGGGTCACCGGTGATGAAGGCAGCGCCCGTCGGACCGGTGAACTGGTCGTCGAGCGAGGTGATCCCGGCCTCGTTGGCCGCAATCTTGGTCAGCGTGTTCTTCACCACGGCGTACTGGGCGTTCTCACCGAGCGAACGGCGCAGCGTCTTGAGCTGGGCCACGGTGAGACCCCGGTACTCGGTCAGCACGACGGCGCTCGAGCTCTGGAACTTGTCCTTGAGCTCGGCTACCGCGGCAGCCTTGTCGGGCCTTGCCATAGAGCGTCGGCCTCCTTCCGGGTGATGAGGACCGCTCAGAAGGGGCTGAACAAAAGAAAACGCCCCGGCGCAGGCGCACGGGGCTCAGCTCGACCGGATCAAGATCCGGGAACTCTTCCACGATCACCTGCGCGGGCCGTTCGCATCTCAGCGAACCTTCGGCCACTGCACTCCCTTGCGGGGGCACAGCAACGACCAGCGGTCTTTGGCTTCTGTGGAAGAGTACGCGACAGCAAGGGCGGGGAGCAAATCCGCCCGTACGGCTCAGTCGGCTCAGGCCTGGCCGGCGTCCGCGCCGAGGCCCTTCAGCCCCTTCAGCATCTCGAAGAGGTCGGTCGTGTCCTTGGCCGGCGGCGCCTGGACGGCGGCCTTGGCCCCGTACTCCGAGTAGTGGCCCACGATCTTGACCGTGCCCTGGGGCGTCTTCATTCCGATGTCCATCTTCACCGGGTAGCCGTCGCCGTTCACCCACAGCTCGGTGTCGTAGCCCGTGATGCCGGACTTCTTCACGCTGTCGAGCAGGTCCTTGCGCTCCTTCTCGGAGAGCACGTCGAGGGACTTGTTCGTGGCGGCCATCTGCTCCAGGGTCAGCGAGCCCTTGTAGTGCTGCGCCTCCACGCCGTCGACCTTCTCCGGGCCCACGTGCTTGAGGTTCGGCGAGTCCAGCATCAGGGCCATCTGCTTGGCCGGGTCCTGGTTCATGTTCTCCAGGCCACCGGTCATCGACTTCTGGAGGTTCTTGTCCCCGGACATCTCCGCGGCGGCCTTGAAGTCGAGCTTCATCCAGCGCTTGCCGTCCATCTCGGCGGCCTGCTCGGCACCCACGTCCATGTACATCGCGCCGTCGAGCATGATCACGCGCATCTGCTCGGGGCCCTCGGGATTCCCCGTCGCGAACATGGAGCCCTTCATGGTGATGTCCATCACCGCGGGGTCCCACCCCTGCACACCGGTCATCTCCATGGTGCCGCCGCCCTCCAGGCCGGCCGGCATCGTCATGGTCATCCGGATCTTCGCGGACTTGGCGGCCGACGTCTTCTCGTACGCGGCCTGGATGACCTTCGTGACGGCCGCATGGGTCTGGATCTGCGGCTTTGCCGGCGCCTCGGCGGCCTTCTTGCCGCCGCCCCCGCCTCCGCCGCCCTCACAGCCCGCGACACCGGCCACGACGGCCACGGCGACCAGCGAGACACCGGCGCGCTTCCACGAGGTCCTGCCCATGAGTCCCCACCCCTTGATCTTCAGTTCGTCGGTCGACTGAACGGTAACCCACCGCACCGACGGCGTCGTACGAAAAAACCGGCCCCCCGCCCCTCCGAGGAGGGGCAGGGGGCCGGTGACCACTCAGTGAGCCTGTGGGGCTCAGACCGCGGCCGGGTCCTCCTCGACGAGGAGGTTGCGGGTGCGGTTGGAGTCCAGCGGGATGCCGGGGCCCATCGTCGTCGTCAGGGTCGCCTTCTTGATGTAGCGGCCCTTGGCGGCGGACGGCTTCAGACGGAGGATCTCCTCCAGAGCCGCGGCGTAGTTCTCGACCAGCTTCGTCTCGTCGAAGGAGACCTTGCCGATGATGAAGTGCAGGTTCGAGTGCTTGTCGACGCGGAACTCGATCTTGCCGCCCTTGATGTCGTTGACAGCCTTGGCGACATCGGGGGTGACGGTGCCGGTCTTCGGGTTCGGCATGAGACCACGCGGGCCGAGGACGCGGCCGAGGCGGCCGACCTTGCCCATGAGGTCCGGGGTGGCGACGACGGCGTCGAACTCGTTCAGGCGGTTGCCCTTGGAGATCTCGTCGATGAGCTCGTCGGAACCGACGATGTCGGCGCCAGCGGCAACTGCGGCCTCGGCACGGTCACCGGTCGCGAAGACCAGGACCCGGGCGGTCTTACCGGTGCCGTGCGGGAGGTTCACGGTGCCACGGACCATCTGGTCGGCCTTGCGCGGGTCGACACCCAGGCGGAAGGCGACCTCGACGGTGCCGTCGAACTTGGTGGCGGCGGTGTCCTTGGCGAGACGGACGGCCTCGAGGGGGGCGTAGTTCCGCTCCCGGTCGATCTTGGCGTCCGCGCTGCGGAGAGCCTTGCTGCGCTTCACTTCTGCTCCTGTTGGTTCAGGTATGGAGTCGTGGTGCGGGCCGCGCCGGCCCTACCACTGAGGTCACGAGGGGGGTGATCAGCCCTCGACCGTGATGCCCATGGAACGGGCGGTGCCGGCGATGATCTTCGACGCGGCGTCGAGGTCGTTGGCGTTCAGGTCGGGGAGCTTGACCGTGGCGATCTCGCGGACCTGGGCAGCCGTCAGCTTGGCGACCTTGGTCTTGTGCGGCTCGCCGGAGCCCTTGTCCACACCCGCGGCCTTGAGGATCAGCTTGGCGGCCGGCGGAGTCTTGGTGATGAAGGTGAAGGAACGGTCCTCGTAGACCGTGATCTCCACCGGCACGACCATGCCACGCTGCGACTCGGTCGCGGCGTTGTAGGCCTTGCAGAACTCCATGATGTTGACGCCGTGCTGGCCCAGCGCGGGACCGACCGGCGGGGCCGGGTTGGCCGCACCAGCGTTGATCTGGAGCTTGATAAGCCCCGTGACCTTCTTCTTCTTGGGAGGCATTGCTCTCTCCGGGTCCTAGTGAGAGTGTTCAGCCCGCCATCCGGTCATCCGGATGGAGGCATACCGCACCACGATAACGGGTATAGACGTGCGGCTAAAAACCGAGCAGGTCAGAGCGGCTGTGAGAGCCACTCTGACCTGGGTCGGAAACCTGTGACCTGTGCGGTCAGTTCTTCTGGATCTGGTCGAAGCTGAGCTCGACCGGAGTCTCGCGACCGAAGATCTCGACGAGGCCCTTGACCTTCTTCGAGTCGGCGTTGATCTCGTTGATCGTGGCCTGGAGGGTCGCGAAGGGACCGTCGGTGACGGTGACCGAGTCGCCGACCTCGAAGTCCAGCACCTGGACCTCGACCTTGCGGGCCGGAGCCGGCTTGCCCTCGGCCTCGGCGGCCTCGCGGGCGGCCTTCTCCTCGGCCTCCGGGGCGAGCATCTTGACGATCTCGTCCAGGGTCAGCGGGTACGGGTCGTAGGCGTTGCCCACGAAGCCGGTGACGCCGGGGGTGTTGCGGACGACGCCCCAGGACTCGTTCGTCAGATCCATGCGGACGAGAACGTAGCCGGGCAGCTTGTTCTGCCGGACGTTCTTGCGCTCGCCGTTCTTGATCTGGACGATCTCTTCCTCGGGCACCTCGGCCTGGTAGATGAACTCCTCGACGTTCAGCGAGACGGCACGCTGCTCGAGGTTGGCCTTCACGCGCTTCTCGTAGCCCGCGTAGGTGTGGATCACGTACCACTCGCCGGGCAGGCCACGGAGCTCGTCACGGAGGGCCTGGATCGGGTCGACCGGAGCGGCGGGCTCCTCGTCGGCCTCCTCGGCCTCGACCTCGGCCTCGACGTCGGTGTCCTCGGACTCGGAGTCGTCCTCGTCCTCGACCTCGTCCGCGATGTCCTCGTCGGACTCGTCCTCGATCTGCAGGGCGGCCTCTTCGGCAGCCTCGCCCGCAGCGGCGTCAGCAGCCTCAGCCTGGTCCTCGTCGGCCGCCTCGAGGATGTCGAGCTCGTCCTCGGAAACAGACTCGTTCAGGTTCGGGTCAGACACGGTGGCTGCTTCTTCCTGGATACAGATGGGGTGGAACAAGAAGTCAGCCGAAGACGTACTTGACTGCTTCCTGGAAGCCATAGTCAATCACGGTGACAAGGCCGATCATGATGACAACGAAGACAATCACTACCGTGGTGTACGTCGTCAGCTGGCTACGAGTGGGCCAGACGACCTTGCGGAGCTCCGCGATGATCTGGCGGTAGAAGAGCGCGAGACGGCCCAGAGGGCCCTTCTTGCCGCGCTTGCCGCCCTTGCGGGCCTTCTTCTTCGAGTCCGGCGCCTCGTCCTCGGCATCAGGCATGTCGATGGAGCCCACGGCGTCCGTCACGCTTCTCACCTGATCCCGGGTCATGGCAGTGCCGTGCCGGGTGGATCCGCACGGCGGTGCATAGAAGTACGTACATGCGCACACATCCTGGCGGTGTGTGTAGCAGGGCCGGAGGGACTTGAACCCCCAACCGCCGGTTTTGGAGACCGGTGCTCTACCAATTGAGCTACGACCCTTTGCGGCTTCCCCAACCTACCGCATCGTGAGACGAGGTCGGTGAGGGCCAACGAGCAGTGAGTGTACGTGTTCATGAGCCCCGCGTCGAACAGAAAGCACGTGAGGGCCCCCGCGGACCCTCGTACGACCAGGAATGACCGTTCCTGTCCGCTCCCTGAAACCTGTGTGCCGGGCGGGAAGCGGGTCTGGGAGCATGGGCCGTATGAGCGCTGCTACCCCTCCGACCGAGCGCCGGGTCTCCGCCCGCATCGGTGCGATCTCCGAGTCCGCGACCCTCGCCGTCGACGCCAAGGCCAAGGCCCTCAAGGCCGCCGGGCGCAAGGTGATCGGTTTCGGCGCGGGTGAGCCCGACTTCCCGACCCCGGACTACATCGTCGACGCCGCCGTCGAGGCGTGCAAGGACCCGAAGTACCACCGCTACACGCCGGCCGGCGGTCTGCCCGAGCTGAAGGCCGCGATCGCCGCCAAGACGCTGCGCGACTCCGGCTACGAGGTCGACGCCTCCCAGATCCTGGTGACCAACGGCGGCAAGCAGGCCATCTACGAGGCGTTCGCGGCCATCCTCGACCCGGGCGACGAGGTCATCGTCCCGGCCCCGTACTGGACGACGTACCCCGAGTCGATCCGGCTCGCGGGCGGTGTCCCGGTCGAGGTCGTCGCCGACGAGACCACCGGC
This sequence comes from Streptomyces sp. NPDC059875, assembly GCF_042731085.1. Taxonomy (NCBI): domain Bacteria; kingdom Bacillati; phylum Actinomycetota; class Actinomycetes; order Kitasatosporales; family Streptomycetaceae; genus Streptomyces; species Streptomyces sp. NPDC059875. Next base: position 75,223 of record NZ_JBHWJZ010000009.1, on the reverse strand, counting down.
TACCGCGTCTCGGTGGAGCAGCTGGAGGCGGCGCGCACGGAGAAGACCAAGGTCGTCCTCTTCGTCTCCCCGTCGAACCCGACCGGCGCGGTCTACAGCGAGGCCGAGACCGAGGCGATCGGCCGCTGGGCCGTGGAGCACGGTCTGTGGGTGCTGACGGACGAGATCTACGAGCACCTGGTCTACGGCGACGCCTCCGCCGTGTCCCTGCCGGCCGTCATGCCGGAGCTGCGCGACAAGTGCATCGTGGTCAACGGTGTCGCCAAGACGTACGCGATGACCGGTTGGCGCGTGGGCTGGATCATCGGCCCGAAGGACGTCGTGAAGGCCGCGACCAACCTGCAGTCGCACGCGACGTCGAACGTGAGCAACGTGGCGCAGGTGGCCGCGCTCGCCGCCGTGTCGGGCGACCTGGACGCGGTCGCGGAGATGGGGCGCGCCTTCGACCGGCGCCGCCAGACCATCGTGCGGATGCTCAACGAGATCGAGGGTGTCCTCTGCCCGACCCCGGAGGGCGCGTTCTACGTGTACCCGTCGGTGAAGGCGCTGCTCGGCAAGGAGATCCGCGGCAAGCGTCCGCAGACCTCGGCCGAGCTGGCCGCGCTGATCCTGGACGAGGTCGAGGTCGCGGTCGTCCCGGGCGAGGCCTTCGGCACCCCCGGCTACCTGCGGCTCTCGTACGCCCTGGGTGACGAGCCGCTGGTGGAGGGCGTGTCCCGGATGCAGAAGCTGCTGGCGGAGGCCCGCGACTGACGGCTCACCGAGTGGCTCGCGGACCCCTGGTTCTCCGGAACCGGGGGTCCGTTTTTACGTTCTAGCAAGGTCCCGATCGGGGAAAGGGGCTGTGTTCGTCCATTCGGGTGCGGCAAGATCCTTCAATGGAGCACGTTTCCGAGCACGCTTTCCGCGACATCAACCTGCTGCCCAAGGCACATCTGCACCTGCACTTCACGGGTTCGATGCGGCCCACGACCCTCCTGGAACTGGCCGACAAGTACGGCGTCCATCTCCCGGAGGCGCTGAGCAGTGGCACACCGCCCAAGCTGCGGGCGACCGACGAGCGCGGCTGGTTCCGGTTCCAGCGCCTGTACGACATCGCCCGGTCCTGTCTGCGGGAGCCCGAGGACATCCAGCGCCTGGTCCGCGAGGCGGCGCAGGAGGACGTGCGGGACGGCTCGGGGTGGCTGGAGATCCAGGTCGACCCGACCTCGTACGCTCCCCTGCTCGGCGGTCTGATCCCGGCGATGGAGGTCATCCTGGACGCGGTGGACGCGGCCGCGCGGGAGACCGGGCTCGGGATGCGGGTCCTGGTGGCCGCGAACCGGATGAAGCACCCGCTGGAGGCCCGTACGCTCGCGCGGCTCGCGGTGCGGTACGCGGACCGGGGCGTGGTCGGCTTCGGGCTCTCCAACGACGAGCGCCGGGGGATGGCCCGCGACTTCGACCGCGCCTTCGCGATCGCCCGCGAGGGCGGTCTGCTGGCGGCCCCGCACGGCGGCGAGCTGACGGGTCCGTCGTCCGTACGGGACTGTCTGGACGACCTCCGGGCGGCGCGGGTGGGCCACGGGGTGCGGGCGGCGGAGGACCCGCGGGTGCTGCGCAAGCTCGCCGAGAAGGGCGTGACCTGCGAGGTCTGCCCGGCCTCCAACGTGGCCCTCGGGGTCTACGAGAAGCACGAGGACGTTCCGCTGCGCACGCTCTTCGAGGCCGGTGTCCCGATGGCGCTGGGCGCCGACGACCCGCTGCTCTTCGGCTCGCGCCTCGCCGCCCAGTACGAGATCGCCCGCCGCCACCACGCCTTCACGGACGCGGAACTGGCCGAACTGGCCCGCCAGTCGATCCGCGGCTCGGCGGCCCCGGCGGACGTCAGGCAGAAACTGCTGTCGGGCATCGACGACTGGCTGGCCGCGCCGGTGGCCTAGCCGATGCCGGCCAGCAGGGTGCGGGCGAGGGAGGTCGCGAAGGTGTCGAGGTCCTGTGGGGGCTCCTTGCCGATCTTCGCGTCGTAGGCGAAGGCCCGCTGGGAGCATGCGCCGAGCAGCAAGGACGCCGCCGCGAAGGTGTCGGCGCCGGCGTCGACGCGGCCAGCCGCCTGTTCGGCGCGCAGGTAGGCGTCGAGGCTCTCCAAGGGGCGGTGCGGCCCGGCGTCGAGCCGCCGCATCGACGCGTCGTGGCGGGCCTTGAGCCGGGTCTCGGCGTAGAGGGACGCGGCGATCGGGAAGCTCTCGGCGTAGAAGAGGGCCGCCTGGCGGGCGATCTCCGTGAGGTTCTCCTCCACCGTGCGCCGACCCGGTTCGGCGGCCAGCGATTCGAGCAGCGGTGCCAGCTTGGGGAGACGTTCGGTCAGGACGGCGACGAAGAGCTCCTCCTTGCCGGCGAAGTACTTGTACAGCGCCGCCTCCGAGCATCCGGCGACCCGTGCGATCTCCTTGGTGGTCGTGCGGGCGAGGCCCACGGTGGTCCACAGCTCATGGGCCGCGTCGAGGATCCGCTCCCGGGTGGGCTTCTTCTCCATGGCCGCTCCAACCGCGCTTGACGAGAGGGTGAGTACACACTCACTCTAGGGGTGAGTGAACACTTACCCACCCCAGGAGGGTGCGACATGAAGCTCACTGTCTTCGGTGCGACCGGCGGCATCGGCCAGGAGATCGTCCGCCAGGGACTGGCCGCGGGCCATGAGGTCACGGCGGTGGTGCGCGACCCGGCGCGGTTCACGGTGACCGGCGAGCGGCTCGAGGTCCACCGCGCGGACCTCACGGACCCCGACGCCCTGCGCGGGGCCGTCGCGGGCAAGGACGCGGTGCTCTCCGGGCTCGGTGCGCGCAGCCGCGCGGACGCCGGCGTCGCCGCGAAGCTGACCCGCTCGGTCCTCGCCGCCATGGACGCGGAGGGTGTCCGGCGCCTGCTGGTGGTCAGCGCCGCCCCGCTCGGCCCCGTCCCGGACGGCCAGAGCGTCCTCGACAAGGCCGTGCTCGCGATCATCAACTCCGTCCTGAAGGACATCTACGACGACCTGCGCGTGATGGAGGGCGACCTGGCGGCCAGCGCCACGGACTGGACGTCCGTACGCCCGCCCAAGCTGACGGACAAGCCCGTCACCGGCCGCTACCGCTCCGTCGTCGGCGGCACCCCGCCCCGGGGCCGCTCCCTCGCCCGCGCCGACGTCGCCCACGCCATGCTGGCGATGATCGACGACCCGGCGACCGTCGGGCAGGGCGTGGGCGTCGCGTACTGAGGCGGGGGACGGGCTGGGGCGGCGGCCTACGCGCAGTCGTCGCCCCGCGCCTCCACCGGGCGGTACGTGGTCGTCCGCGAGGTCTCCCCGGCCCCGGCCGGCCACTCCAGGACCGCGGCCCGCTCCGAGGTCAGGGTCATGAAGGCCGCCAGCGGGAGGTCGTTCACCCAGTCGACGATCGTCTCCGTCCGGCCCTCGGCCTCGGCCTCGGCCCGCCACAGCCTCCCCCCGAAGACCGCGTAGCGCATCCCGCACTCCTTGGTCATGTCGTACGGGTACCGGACGCCCCGCACCGGCCGGTCCGGACCGAGCGTGGCGGCCGGAGCGTCCCCGTACCGCCGCTCGGGCTCCTCGCCGAGGCACTCCGGCGCGGGCCCGGCCAGCGGCCGGAAGGTGATCGCGGGCAGGGCGGGCGTGTCCGTCTCGAAGACCGCCGTGTCCGGCTCGGAGCGGGAGCGCCGGCCGTCCGACCAGCTCATGTAGCCCCGCATCCGGTCCGCCGCCCAGCGCACCGCTACCGAGGAGCCGTCTTCGGCGCGCTCCCAGAGGCGCCCGCCGAAGACGGCGTACCGCAGATCGCAGACGGCCGACAGGTCGTAGCGGTAGCGCACGTTCTCCACCGGCGCGCGGGGCCCGGTGTCCAGGGGGTCGTGGGGGCCGGACGGGGGCTGGGGCCGGTACTTCCCCTCGTACGGGAGCGCGGTCGGGCCCGGGGGTGGGGCGAGCGGCTCCGGGGCCGGGTCCGGGTCCGTCCAGCGGACGCCCAGGACCGAGCCGCCCGCGACCACGAGCGTCGCCGCTCCCGCCGCGAGCGAACGCCGTACCTGCCGGATCCGCCGCCCCCGTGCCACGACCGCGCCGACGGGCGGCGGTCCGGTGCCGCCGTCGGCCAGCTCGCGCAGTCCGCGCCTCAGGGAGTCCTCGGAGTCGTCCATGAAGCGGTCGTCCATCACGCGGTCGTCCATCACGCGCCCCTTCCCGCGTATCCGGCGAGCGCGCCCCCGGCGCGCAGCCGTTCCAAGGCCCTGTTGGTCCGGCTCTTGACCGTCCCGGGCGAGCAGCCGAGCAGCTCGGCCGTCTGTTCCACGGACAGGTCCTCGTAGAAGCGGAGCACCACCACCGCGCGCTGCGCGCGGGGCAGGGCGGCGAGCGCACGGGCGAGTTCGAGGCGCGCGTCGGCGCCGCCGGCCATGTCGCGGGTGTCGGGCGCCGTGTCGGGTGCGGTGTCGCTCCCGGGGCGCACGACCTCGGTGTGCCAGCGGCGGCGGCGCCAGGTCGCGTAGAGGTTCACGACGACCTTGCGGGCGTACGCCTGGGGTGAGTCCCAGCCCGCCGCACCGCCCCAGCGCAGATAGACCTTGACCAGCGCGGCCTGGACGAGGTCCTCGGCGGCGTGCGGGTCACCGGTCAGGAGCCGGGCGGTGCGCAGCAGTGAGGCGTACGCGGACTCCGCGAAATCGGCGAAGTCCGGTGGGCCCGTCCCCTCCACGGCTCCCCCTCGACGAGCGTGCGGCCCCCGCTTCCCGGGAGCCTGTCACCCACTCGACAACGTGGGGAACCCAAAGGGTTCCGTGGATGCTCGGATCGGAACGCTCAGATGCTGACGCCGACCGTCACCGGCTCGTTGACGAGCGTGATCCCGAAGGCGTCGCGCACGCCGGCGACGACCTCGCGGGCGAGCGCGAGGAGGTCCTCGGTGGTGGCCTCGCCGCGGTTGGTCAGCGCGAGGGTGTGCTTCGTGGAGATACGGGCGGGGCCGGAGCCGTACCCCTTGGTGAAGCCGGCCTTGTCGATGAGCCAGGCCGCCGAGGTCTTGACGGCGCCGTCGTCCCCGGCGGGGAAGGCGGGCGGGGTCACGTCCGTGCCGAGCCGCTCGGCGACGCGCGTGAGGAAGGTCTCGTACTCCGCCTGCGTCAGGATCGGGTTGGTGAAGAAGGAGCCGGCGGACCAGGTGTCGTGGTCGGCGGGGTCCAGGACCATGCCCTTGCCGGCCCGCAGCTTCAGGACGGTCTCCCGGGCCTGCGCGAGGGGGACGCGGTCGCCGGCCTCGACGCCGAGGGCGCGGGCGGTCTCGGCGTACTTGATCGGCGCGGAGAGCCCGGCCGCGTCCTCCAGCTCGAAGCGGACGCGCAGCACGACGTAGCGGTCCGGGTCGGCCTTGAAGCGGCTGTGGCGGTACGAGAAGGCGCACTCGGCGTTGGTGAGGGTGACGGTCTCGTCGGCCCGGCGGTCGTAGGCGACGACCTCGGTGATGGTGGCGGAGACCTCCTGGCCGTACGCGCCGACGTTCTGGATCGGCGTCGCACCCGCCGAGCCGGGGATCCCGGCCAGGCACTCGACCCCGGCGAGCCCGGCCTCGACCGTGCGCGCCACGGCGTCCGTCCAGACCTCACCGGCGGCCAGCTCCAGCCGCGTGCCGTCGAGGGCGAAGCCGGTGGTGGCGATGCGCAGGGCGGTTCCGTCGAAGCCCTTGTCGCCGATGACCAGGTTCGATCCCCCGCCGATGACGAGCAGCGGAGTGCCGTTGGCGTCCGCCTCGCGGACGACGGCGATCACCTCGTCATCGGTGACGGCCGTGACGAGCCGCCCGGCGGGACCGCCGAGCCGGAAGGTGGTCAGGGGGGCGAGGGGGGCGTCCTGGAGAAGCTGCACGGCCCCAAGGGTACGGGTCCGCCCCACCCGGGAGCCGCGTCCGCCTCCGGCACGGGACACCGAGCCCTGACACGACCAGGGGTGCTGGGGCCGTATCCCGGCGCAGCGGGACCCGCGCGACGTACGGCACTGCTGAGCCGACGACCAGACCGCTCCCCTCGCGTGGCCCGTCGCCCCCCGGGGGCGGGAGGGCGGACGCCGCCGACCGGAAGAGCGGTGTCCGCCGGACAGCGGACGCCACCGGGCGGAGGGCCGGGCAGCGGACGGGCAGAAGACCAAGCGGCGCCGAGCGCAAGGCGGCCGGGGCCCGCCAGACGGAGCCCGGGGCACCGGGCGGAGGGCGGACGCCCCCACCGGGCGAAGCACCGGTGCGCCGGGGAGCGGAAGACCTGTGCGCCGCCGGGGTCCGGCGGAGGGCCGGGCGTTCCGGGCCGCCGGACCGGGCGGGACGCCGGACCGGGCGGGACACCGGACCGGGCGGGACACCGAACGCCGCCGGGTCTCCCCGGCGGCGTTCGGTGCGGCCTGGCTGGACTGCCGTGCGGGCCGCGCGCCGGCCGGCCGCTGCCGGGCCGGTGCGCCGTCACACCGTGGCGAGGGGGCTCTCGCCGGGCTCCTCCGCCTCGGTCTTGGGCGACTCCGTCGGGCCCGGGCGCTGCCCGGCCCCGCGCCTCGGGATGAACAGTGAGGACAGGGCGCCGAGCGCCACCATCCCGGCACCGACCCAGAGCGCCGGCTCCAGACCGGCCACGAACTGCTGCGCCGACCCGTACCCGCCCTGCGCCGCGAAGATCGAGGCCATCACCGCGACGCCGAGCGCGCCGCCGACCTCGCGCAGGGCGTTGTTCGCGCCGGACGCGATGCCCTGCTCGGACGGGCGGACGCTGGACATGACGAGGTTGGCCGCCGGCGCGAAGTAGAGCGCCATGCCGACACCGCTCACCACCAGCGCGGGGAGCTGCGCGGCGTACGAGACGTCGGGGGTGACGACGAGCGCGAACCAGGCGAGGCCTATCGCCTGGAGGGCGAGCCCCGCCGCGACGACCGGGCGGCCGCCGATCCGGTCGGACAGCGCGCCGGCCAGCGGCGCGACGATCATCGGCATGCCGGTCCACGGAAGCATCCGCAGCCCCGCCTCAGTCGGCGAGTACCCGAGAACGCCCTGCATGTACTGGCTGAGCAGGAAGATCGAGCCGAACATGCCCAGGAACATCAGCAGACTCGCCGCGTTGATCCCGGAGAACGCGCGGTCGCGGAAGAGCCGCATCGGCAGCATCGGCGCCTTCGCACGGATGCCGTGGCGGACGAACCCGCCGACGAGCGCGGCGCCCGCGATCAGTCCGGTGAGGACCGTCGCGGAGGTCCAGCCGTCGATCGGCCCGCGGATCAGCCCGTACACGATGCCGAAGAGGCCGCCGCTGGCGAGAAGCGTGCCGACGACGTCGAGCCGGGCGCCGGTGCCGTACGACTCCGCCAGGCGCAGCCGGGCGAGCGGCAGGAGGGCGAGGCCGAGCGGAACGTTCAGCCAGAAGATCCACTGCCAGGAGATGTGCTCGGTGAGGCTGCCGCCGATGAGAGGGCCGGAGGCCACGGCGAGGCCGTTGACGGCGCCCCAGATGCCGAACGCCATTCCGCGCTTGGCGGCCGGGACGGCGGCGGTGAGCAGGGTGAGGGTGAGCGGCATCATGATCGCGGCGCCGACGCCCTGGACGGCGCGCGCGGCGATCAGCGCGTCGATGCCGGGGGCGAGCGCGGCCGCGGCGGAGGCGCCGGTGAAGACGGCGAGTCCGACGACGAAGAGTCGGCGGCGTCCGAAGCGGTCGCCGAGGGCGGCGCCGAACATCAGCAGGACGGCGAACGTGAGGGTGTACGCGCTCACGGTCCATTCGAGGTCGTGCAGCGCTCCCCCGAGGTCCTCGCGGATCGAGGGCAGGGCGGTGGTGACGACGAGGTTGTCGAGGGCCGCCATGAAGCCGGCGACGCTGGTGATGACGAGGGCCCAGGCGGCGGAACCGCGGCGGGCTGCTGGCTGGTTCATTGCTGCCCCTCAGGTCTCGGGTTAGTTATTGATAACTAACTTTCCGGATCATGGAAAGGCCGGGACGCATGACGCCGGCCCGCGCTACTTCTCCAGACGACCGAGGCGACGGGCGGACGGGTAGAACCCCTCCCAGACCCGGTGCTCGGGGGGAAAGCCCATGGCGACGAGGGTGTTGATGAGCATCCCGTACGCCAGGAAGGTCGTGGTCTCGTCGGTGTCCGCACCGAGCGCGAGGTGGACGGTCTCCCAGAGCCCCATCCAGCCGGCCCGCACGGCCTCGCCGAACTCGTGGTCGCCGGCCGCCTCGGCGGCGGCGACGGTCACGTACACCTGCATCTGCATCAGGAGCCGGTCGGGATCCTCGGCGATGATCCGGGTGTACGCGTTGGCCATGGCACGCAGGGCCTCCTCGCCGGACAGCCCCTCCGCCGCCTCCTCGAAGACGCGGACCGTGTCGCTGATGCAGCGCTCGGACGCGGCCAGGAAGATGGCCTTCTTGCCCGGGAAGAGCCGGAAGAGGTACGGCTGCGAGACGCCGACGCGCTTGGCGATCGCCTCGGTGGACGTGCCGTAGTAACCGCCGCGACTGAACTCGCTCATCGCCGCTCGGATGACGCTCTCGCGCCGCTCCTCCGCACTCATCCGGACCATGAGACCAAGTTAGTACTCAATCACTAACTTCGCAAGGGCAGAGAGAGGGCGGCCGCGCACGGCAACCGCCCCCTCCATCACGACGGCTCTACGCGAGCCGGACCACGGCCCGCGACATGCCCAGGACCTTCTGGCCCGCCGACATCGCCGTCAGGTCCACCCGGACCTGGTTGTCGTCCGACTTGGCCGCGACCTTGGCGCTGACCTCGATCAGCGCGCCCTTGTCGTCGTTCGGCACGACCACCGGCTTGGTGAAGCGCACGCCGTACTCGACGACGGCCGCCGGGTCGCCGGCCCAGTCGGTCACGACGCGGATCGCCTCGGCCATGGTGAACATGCCGTGCGCGATGACGTCGGGCAGACCGACCCCGACCGCGAACTTCTCGTTCCAGTGGATCGGGTTGAAGTCCCCGGAGGCGCCGGCGTACTGCACCAGCGTGGCGCGCGTCACCGGGAAGGACTGCGCCGGCAGCTCCGTGCCGACCTCGACCTCGTCGTAAGCGATCTTCGCGGTCATCCTCAGACCTCCTCGGGGGCGCGCGACACGAGCTTGGTCCACGCGGTCACGACGTGCTCGCCGGTCTCGTCGTGGACCTCACCGCGGATGTCCAGGATGTCGTTGCCCGCCAGCGACTTGATCGCCTCGATGGTCGAGGTGACCGACAGCCGGTCCCCCGCCCGCACCGGCCGGGTGTACGCGAACTTCTGGTCGCCGTGCACGACACGGCTGTAGTCCAGGCCCAGCTGCGGGTCCTCGACGACCTGCCCCGCGGCCTTGAAGGTGATCGCGAACACAAAAGTCGGCGGGGCGATCACATCGGGGTGACCGAGAGTCTTCGCCGCTTCTTGATCGACATAGGCGGGATTCGCGTCGCCGATCGCCTCGGCGAACTCGCGGATCTTTTCGCGGCCCACCTCGTAGGGCGCGGTGGGCGGATAGGTCCGGCCCACGAAGGACTGGTCGAGCGCCATGGACTCGATACCTCCTGGATTTGTTGCCGACAAACGACACGAGGCCGCCCCCTGGTGGGGACGGCCTCGTGTACGAGCCTGATTAGCGCGTCTCGCGGTGCGCCGTGTGCGAGTTGCAGCGAGGGCAGTGCTTCTTCATCTCAAGACGGTCCGGGTTGTTACGCCGGTTCTTCTTGGTGATGTAGTTCCGCTCCTTGCACTCCACGCAGGCCAGCGTGATCTTCGGGCGGACGTCGGTGGCAGCCACGTGAGTGCTCCTTGACGGACGGATGGACGGATGAACGCATAGAAGAGTAGCCGATCGAAGGACCGACCCCACAATCGGCTACTGTGTGTAGCGGTGACCGGACTTGAACCGGTGACACAGCGATTATGAGCCGCTTGCTCTACCGACTGAGCTACACCGCTTTGATGATCGGGTTCCCGCCCGAAGGCGGGTTCCTCCTCACCAGAGCCCCAATACGGAATCGAACCGTAGACCTTCTCCTTACCATGGAGACGCTCTACCGACTGAGCTATTGGGGCGAGCGATGAAGACATTACACGGTCCTCCGCCGATCGCCCAAATCCGTTTCCCGCCCTCCCTCCGCGCGCCCGCGCACGAGGTCTTCGCGAGGTCTTCTCGCCCGTCCCGTACGCCACACGTGGCCTCATCAGTACGACTATTGCGCTCCTCCTCGAAGGGCGGGCGGAGCGCCCCTAGGCTCGGCCCCACGCTGCGTGATCTTGATCTTGAGCTGGAACGTGAGCTGGAACCTGAGGAGCCTTGAGGAGCCCGATGTCAGCCGACAGCAAGCAGCCCCAGCCGCCCGACGACTGGGCCGCCGCCACCGCCGACTCCACCTCGCTCCTGCTCTCCAACGCCCGGCTCACCGACGGACGGACGGTCGACGTCCGGCTCGGCGGCGGCCGGATCGAGGCGGTCGGTACGGCCGGCAGCCTCACCGCCCTCGGCGCCCGCGTCGACCTCGCCGGCTACCTCCTGCTCCCCGCCCCCGCGGAGCCGCACGCCCACGCCGACACCGCGCTCAGCGCCGACTCCCCCGGCCCCGTCTCGTACGCCCCCGAGGAGGTGCAGCGGCGGGCCACCGAGGCCGCGCTGCTGCAACTCGGCCACGGCGCCACCGCGCTGCGCGCGCACGTGCGGATCGGCGACGTCCAGGGCCTCGGCCCCCTCGAAGCCGTCCTCCAGGCCCGGCGCTCGCTGCGCGGACTGGCGGAACTGACGACGGTCGCCGTGCCCCGGCTGCTCACCGGCGTGGCGGGCGCGGACGGCCTCGCGATGCTGCGGGACGCCGTGAAGATGGGCGCGGGCGTGGTGGGCGGCTGCCCGGACCTCGACCCCGACCCGGCCGGGTACGTGGAGGCGGTCCTGGAGGTGGCGGCGGAGCACGGATGCCCGGTCGACCTGCACACCGACGGCGACGACCCGGCGCGGCTCGCCCGACTGGCGGCGATGGCGGGCGGGCTGCGGCCCGGCGTGACGATCGGCCCCTGCGCGGGCCTGGCCCTGCTGCCCGCGGACGTGGCCCGACGGGCCGCCGACCAACTGGCCGCGGCCGGGGTGACGGTGGTCTGTCTCCCGCAGGGCGGCTGCGGGGCGACCGAGCTGCGCGCCGCGCCGCCGGTCCGGCTGCTGCGCGCCGCGGGGGTGCGGCTCGCGGCCGGCGGCGGGGCGCTGCGGGACGTCTCCAACCCGGTGGGGCGCGGGGACCCGCTGGAGGCCGCGTACCTGCTGGCCTCGCTGGGCGGGCTGCCGGCCGAGGACGCGTACGCGGCGGTGAGCGCGGCGGCCCGTACGGCGATGGGGCTCGCGGAGGTACGGGTGGAGGCCGGCTTCCCGGCCGAGCTGCTGGCGGTGCGCGGGGAGCGCCTGTCGGGCGTGCTGTCCCTCGCGTACAGCCGGATCGTGGTGCACCGGGGCCGGGTGGTGGCGCGGACGAGCGCGGTGCGGGAGTACTGCGACTCGGCGGCGGCGCTCGACCTGCCGCGCCAGGCCCGCCCGGAACGTCCGGAGCCGGGGAGCCCTCCGGCCGGTCCCGTCGTACGGTCGTGAGTATGCGCATTGTCATCGCTGGAGGACACGGTCAGATCGCCCTGCGTCTGGAGCGGCTGCTCTCGGCGGCGGGGCACGAACCCGCGGGGCTCATCCGCAATCCGGAGCAGGCCGCCGACCTGCGCGCGGCGGGCGCCGAACCGGTCGTGCTGGACCTGGAGTCGGCCACGGTGGAGATGGTCGCGGCGGTCCTGCAGGGCGCCGACGCGGCGGTCTTCGCGGCGGGCGCGGGCCCGGGCAGCGGCACGACCCGCAAGGACACGGTGGACCGCGCGGCCGCGGTCCTGTTCGCCGACGCGGCGGAACGGGCGGGCGTACGCCGCTACATCGTCGTCTCGTCCATGGGCGCCGACGCCGCCCACAAGGGCGACGAGGTCTTCGACGTCTACCTGCGCGCCAAGGGCGCGGCGGACGACTCCGTACGCGCCCGCAAGGGCCTGGACTGGACGATCCTGCGCCCCGGCATGCTGACGAACGACGCGGGCACGGGCCTGGTCCGCCTGGAGGCCTCGACGGGCCGCGGCCCGATCTCCCGCGACGACGTGGCGGCGGTCCTCGCGGAACTCCTGGACACTCCGGCGACGGCCGGCCTGACCCTGGAACTGATCGGCGGCTCGATCCCGGTGACGGTGGCGGTGAAGGCCGTGGCGGGCGAGTGAAGGCCGGGGCGGCCGGTCTCCGAGGGACCGGTCGCCCCGGCGTTCTCGTTCTCAGCTCGCCGCGAGCAGATCCGCCGCCCTTTCCCCGACGACGACGTGGTCGGCGCTGCCGGGCGCCTCGCTCACCCGGTCCCCTCGACCGCGCCGCCGTCCATGTCCCGGAGTTCGCGCTTGAGGATCTTGCCGGTGGCGTTGGTGGGAAGGACCGTACGGAACTCCACCAGACGGGGGTACTTGTAGCCCGCCATCTCGTCCTTGCACCAGTCGATCAGCTCCTCCTCGGTGAGCGTCGCTCCCGGCGCGCGGACCACGCAGGCCTTGATCTCCTCGCCGTGGCGGTCGTGCGGCACGCCGATGACGGCCGCCATGCTCACGGCGGGGTGGGTGAGCAGCACCTCCTCGATCTCCCGCGGGTACACGTTGAAGCCGCCGCGGATGATCATGTCCTTGGCGCGGTCGACGATGTAGAACCATCCGTCGGCGTCCCGGCGGGCCAGGTCGCCGGTGCGGAACCAGCCGTCGCGCATCACCTCGGCGGTCGCCTCGGGCCGGTTGTAGTAGCCCTTCATGATGTTGTGCCCGCGGATGACGATCTCGCCGATCGCGTCGGCGCCCCGGACCGGGGTCCAGTCCTTGTCGACCAGGTCCACCTCGACGCCCCAGACGGGGAGTCCGATGGAGCCCGGGCGCGCCTCCTCACCGCGCGGTGTGAAGGTGGCCGCCGGGCTGGTCTCCGAGAGGCCGTACCCCTCCATGAGGGTGACCCCGAAGCGCTCGCCGAACCGGCGGTGGATCTCGACCGGCAGGGCCGCGCCGGCCGAAATGGCCAGCCGCAGGTTCTTGGCGATCTGCTCCACGTCCACATCGGGCGCGTCCTCTTCGAGCAGGGCCCAGTACATCGTGGGGACGCCCGCGAAGATGGTGACGGCGTGACGCTGCATCAGGGCCAGCGTGGACTTGGCGTCGAAGCGCGGCAGCAGCACCAGCGTCGCCTGCGAGGCGATACCGGCGTTCATCTGAACGACCTGGCCGAAGGAGTGGAAGAGCGGCAGGGCGATCAGGTGTACGTCGTGGTCGGCCTCGCCGAACAACTTGTGGCAGGTGAGGACGTTGAGTATCAGGTTGGAGTGGGTGAGCTCAGCACCCTTGGGGCGGCCGGTGGTGCCGGAGGTGTACAGGATGAGCGCGGTGTCATCGGACTCGGTGGCCGCCGTCTCGAAGTCCGCGCTCTGACCGGCCAGCGCCGCGGTCAGGGTCTCGGCGCCCGCGATCGGCGAGTTCTCGGTGGGGGCGGCGGTCATCAGGAAGAAGTGCTCGCAGCCGGGGGTCTCACCGAAACCGGACCAGCCCTCCTGCCCCATCGGGAGGTCCGCGGTGCCTTCGAAGCAGAAGTAGGCCTTCGCCTCGGAGTCGGCGAGGTGGTACGCGATCTCCCGGCCCTTGAGCAGCACGTTGAGCGGGACGACCACCGCTCCGGCCTTGAGGATGCCGTAGTAGACGATCGGGAACCAGGGGAGGTTCGGGCAGGACAGCGCGACCTTGTCACCGGGCTCGATGCCGCGTGAGCGCAGCAGGGTGGCCACTCGGCGGGCGGCCGTGTCCAGTTCGGCGTAGGTCAGCCGCTGGGTGCCCAGCACGACTGCCGTGCGGTCGGGCACGGTACGGGCGCTGTGCTCCAGGAGGGCGGCGAGGTTGAGCATGGGGTCTCCGTAAGGGTGTGTCGGCGGGCGCGGGGACGTGCGGGCGCGGCAGACCGGGGGTCAGCCTCGAAGCGCGGAGGCGAAGAGAGCGGGCAGCTTCGTCAGGCCCGGCGCCGCCGTGAAGCGGGTGAGGCGCTCCACCGTCGTCAGGGCGGTGCGGTGGGTGACGAAGTACGGGGGGCGCGGGGACAGCGACGGGTCGCCCGTGAGCAGACCGCGCGGGGCGGGGGTGAAGGGGGCGCGCAGCACGGTCTTCTCGACGCCCTCGAGCATGAAGGCGTTGTGGACGAAGCCGATGCCGCTGCCGATGTCCTGCCGGGTGTGGCCGGGGAAGGCGCCCCAGGGGGTGAAGCCGAGAAGGAAGCCGACGCCCGACCAGCAGTTGACGCCCAGCGTGCCGTAGCGCAGCTCGGTGATGGCGGTACGCACCGCCTCCCGGTGGGTCTTCTCGGTCCTCGGGTGGACGATCAGGGTGGCGCCGAGGGTGCCGGGCAGGGTGTCGTTGGCGAAGTCGACGGCGTGCCGCAGGAATTCGGCCGGGGTCGCGCCGGGCAGGCGTACGACGCCCAGGGCGCTGCCGAAGACCTCGTCGGTGATGAGGAGGTCGTCGTGGTGGTCGGTGATGTCGGGGACGAGCAGCCTGCAGTCGTCGCCGAGCATCTCCGCCTGCGGGTGCGCCTCGCGCACCGCGGCGAGACGGCCGGCGGCGCCGGGGTAGTAGTCGGTGCGCGGGGGCAGTTCACGCAACACCCGCCGGATCTCGTCCAGGAGCCGTTCGGTGCCGTCCCAGTCGCGCGGCAGGACCAGGATCTGGCTGGCGATGCAGTTGTGGCCGGAGTTGTTCATCTTGCTGGTGACGATGTGTTCGGCCTGGAAGCGGAAGTCGGCGGCACTCCACGGTCCCGGCGTCACGATGCACGGGCTGACGCCACCGAGTTCGCTGCTGAACGGCTTGGCGATCAGCGGGAGGTCGTCGCGACGGCGCTGTTCGGCGCCCTCGTCGGTGCCCCAGACGAGGGCGTCGTGGGTGCGGTCGCTGCCGGTGACGTGGATGGTGTCGATGCCGTTGTGACGGGCGAGATAGCCGCCCTCGTCCGCGCCGCCGTCGACGAAGCGCAGCCAGCCCCGCTCGACGAACTCGGTGAAGACGTACGCGAAGTGGGGGCGCAGATAGGCGTTGACCGGGTTCATCTTGGCGATGACGACCTGGCCCTCGACATAGAGCTTGTGCAGGATGTCGAGCGCGGTGATGGCGGCGACGTTGCCGGCGCCGAGCACCAGGGCGAGGGCGGGGCTCCCCTGCCTTCCCCGGTACTCGCCCGCGGCGAGCGATCGCGCCTGCTCGGCGGTGACGCCGGGGCGCATCCACACCTGGGCCGTGAACCCGTTGAGCAGCAGGGTGTCCCAGCCGGTGGCGGGGAAGACGTCCACCCGGGTGCGGCCGTGCTCCTCGTGGACGGCCTTGGCGTCCAGCGGATCCCGGCCGGCGGCGATCCGTCGCAGGACGTGCAGAAGCGCGGTGGTGTTCTGGGCCAGGGCCCACGGGCCGCCGATCCAGTCCTCGGCGGCCCAGGGGGACCCGGGGCCGTATCCCTTCGCCCTGGCGCCCGCGCCGGCCGTCTCGGCCGCGCGGGAGATGACGCGTGGCAGCAGCCGCTCCAGGAGGGCTATGCGTTCGGTGAGGGGGGTGGAGGTCCAGGACTCGGCGTTGGCGCGTACGTCGGCCACGGTGCGGTCGAGGAAGGAGGTGTCGAGGGCGCTGGTGTTCAACGTCGTCCCTTGGGGAAGGTGTGGGGTCGGGAGGCATGCCTGGTCTGGGCGCTGCGCGCGGAGAAGACGACGCGCGTGCGGTCACGCGGACGGCCGGCGGGCGTGGGGTCGCGCGGACGGTCGGGCGGGGGTGCGGTCACGCGGACGGGCGGGGGCGACGGTCACGCAGAGAGTCGGCGGGGGTGCGGTCACGCGGACAGTCGGCGGGCGGGCGCTCACGCAGACAGTCGGGGGGGCGTCGCGGTCACGCGGACAGTCGGCGGGCGTCGCGGTCCGGGTCGATCAGGGTGAGGGCGGCTGCTCCGCTCAGCAGGAGCACGCCGCCGGTGATCAGGACCGCGTGCTGGTAGCCCTCGGCGCCGTGGGTGTCCACGAGGCGCCCGATCAACGTCGGGGCGATCAGACCGGCGGTGGTCACCAGGGCGTTCATGATGCCCAGGGCACCGCCGCGGCGGTCGGCCGGAGCCAGCTCCGTGACGGTGGTGACGGCGACGCTGCTCATCGCTCCCGCGAGCCCGAATCCCGCGACCAGGAGCATGGCGGTCACGGCACCGGCCGGGGCCAGCGGCAGGGCGAGGCACGACACGGCACCGATGAGCAGCAGCACGCCGCCGACCCCGCCGCGGGCCCACCGACTCGCGGTCCCGCGGCGCAGCAGCCATCCGGTCAGGCCTGCCTGACCGAGCACCACGAGGCCGCCCAGCCCCCAGACCAGCATCAGCACCTGGGTGGCCCCGGCCGAGTCGTAGCCCAGCGCGTCCTGGAGGTACGAGGGGAGCCAGACCAGGGCGAAGGCGATGACCCAGTACGTACCGAAGTAGGCGGCCGTGGCGCCGATCCAGGTACGGGTCGCGAGGATCCGCCGGTACGGCGTCCTGTGCCGGGCCGAACCCGGCCCGGTTCCCGCCACCACCCCCTCGCCCCTCCCTTGGCCGGAGGCGGCCGGCGCCGCGGTGTCCGACGTGGTGTCCGACGCGGCCGCGTACGGTCCCTCCCCGCCGAGGGGGATCCACAGCAGCGCCCACACGACACCCACGAGCGCCACCGCGGCGACGGCCGAGCGCCACCCGTGGTGCTGGATCACCCAGGTGAGAACGGGAGCCGCGACCAGGACCCCCAGGGTGACGCCGAGGACGATCATCGCCCCGGGCAGATTGCGCCGGTGGTTGGGGAACCAGGACAGGGTGGCCTGCTGGGCGACGGGGAAGGCGGGCCCCTCGGCAGCACCGAGGAGTACACGCGAGGTGATGAGCACCGCGAGCCCTCCGCCCACCGCCAGCGGCGCCTGGGAGACGGACCAGAGGACGGCCATCGCGAGAATCAGCCACTTGGGCCGTATGCGGTCCGCGAGCAGCCCCACCGCGGCACCGGAGATCGAGAACAGCAGGAAGAAGGCGCTGCTGGCGAGCCCGAAGGCCGACGCGGACAGGCCGAGGTCCTGTCGGATCTCCTCCGCGGCCAGCCCGAGCACGGACTTGTCGGCGAAATTGATCATCATGAAGACGACGAGCAGCGCGGTGACGATCCACGCGCGGCGTCCGGATCTGCTCGGCGCCTTCAGGGGGCCGGCGGGCACAGCGGGTGCGACATCGGTGTCGGTCACAAGGGCTCCGCGGAGACTGGATGGGGAGGGAGGGCGAGAAGCGGGACAGGTCCGGTGGACCGTCAGGAGAGCGGGACGCCGGCGATGGCGATGCGTTCCATGACCCGGCGCTGCGGGAAGTAGTCGTTGATCGCGTAGTGCTGGGTGGCGATGTTGTCCCAGATCGCGACCGAGCCCGGCTGCCAGCGGAAGCGCACCTGGTACTCGGGGATTCGGGCCTGGAGGACGAGCTCGGCGAGCAGCTCGCGGCTCTCCTCGTCCGACAGGCCGACGATCCGGGTGGTGAACGGCTCGTTGACGTAGAGCAGCCTGCGGCCGGTGCGCGGGTGGTGGACGACCACCGGGTGCTCGACGGCCGGCAGGTTCGCACGGTGCGCCGCGACCTGGGCCTCGGTCATGAGCGAGCCCCAGCTGGGCACCCAGTCGTGCACGGCGGTGAGCCCCTCGATCCGGGCCTTCATGGCTTCGGTGAGGTTGTCGTAGGCGGCCGCCATGTCCGCCCACATGGTGTCGCCACCGGCGGACGGGACCTCGACGGCGCGCAGGACGGAGCCGAGGGCCGGCGCGGCCATGAACGAGTGGTCGCTGTGCCAGATGTTCTCGGTGCCGATGGCCATGGCGTCCTTGGCCAGCCGGGAGACGCCGACGGTGTCGCCCTTGGGGAAGAAGGGGTTCGACTCCGGCTCGCCCCACAGACCGGAGAACGCAAGCTGTGACTGCGGGTCGAAGGCGTACTGGTCGCGGAAGAAGAGCACCTTCCACTCCAGCAGGGCCTGCCTGATCTCCTCCGCGAGGTCCGCGCCGATCGGGAGCGAGAGGTCGACGCCGTCGATCTCGGCGCCGATGTGCGGGGTGAGCGGGCTGACGTCCAGGAGCTCGTAGTCGGGCTGGGGCGCGCCCGGCTCGAGGCGGTCGAGCGTGCGCTTGCCGTAGTGCATCAGCGGCTTGTCGAGGGCGGGGGCGGGGGTGGTGACGGCGCTGTCCATGAGGCCTCCGGCGACGAGGGCTAAAATCGATACCGGCAGTATTGTTATTAGGGTGTGGGGAGGCAAGAGACCTGACGGCATGAAATGTGGAACCTGAAATCGCGCCCGGAGGCTGTCAGTCGACCGGGCCGACAGCGCGGGCGACGAGATCGACCAGGGTGTCCACGAAGCGGGTGTCGGGCATCTCCTGCTCACCGATCAGCCGGAAGATCAGTGGCGCGGCCACCAAGGTGGCTGCGGCCCGGACATCGGTGTCCGGGCCCACGTCACCGCGGACGATCCCCCGCTCGAGGATGCGCCTCGTCTCGCTCGTGATCCGCTCGGTGTACTCCGCGTACTGGCCTCGCACCGCGCCGGTCTCGGCCGCCGCGCCGATGAGGCCCGCGATCAGCCGGTCCGTACCCGGCAGCCGATAGGCCTCCAAGCGAGCGGTGAGCACGAAACGCAGCTCGGCCCGGAAGTCACCCAGATCAGGCACCGCCAGGACGCCCAGACGGGTCTCCGCGGCGGCGATGATCAAATCCTGCTTGGTGGGCCACCGCCGATAGATGGCAGGCTTGCTCACCCCGGCCCGTGCCGCGACGACGTCCATCGTGACCGCCCCGATCCCCTGCTCGGCGACCAGGTCGACGACCGCCTTGAGGACCGCCCCGGTGACCCGCTCCTCGCGCGGCCGCCCCGGCCCCCGTTCCGCCCCACGCGGCTGTGCACCCACCATGCTGCGAGCCTACGGGCCCGTGAGACAGGCCGGGACGCTGCCGCTCCCACTTGCACAGCAGAACGGCCCCTGCTCCGCGTTTCCGCAGATCAGGGGCCGTTCTTATCGCGTGGCGGCGCCAGGATTCGAACCTGGGTAGGCTAAGCCGACGGATTTACAGTCCGCTCCCATTGGCCACTCGGGCACACCGCCATGGGATGTCGCTGCTCGGAGCCGCTTTTCGGCGGTGCTCCGTGGCAACGACGTAAACGATACCTGATCCTCAGGGGTGCTTCGCCACCGGATTGATCAGCGGTTCGAGCGTGATCGGATGACTAGGCTTGCCTCGTACGCCCACGCAACCGCAACGCATTCGACGCAAGGAGCCACACGTCATGGCCGACTCCAGTTTCGACATCGTCTCCAAGGTCGAGCGGCAGGAGGTCGACAACGCCCTCAACCAGGCCGCGAAGGAGATCTCGCAGCGCTACGACTTCAAGGGCACCGACGCCTCCATCTCCTGGTCGGGCGAGAAGATCCTGATGCAGGCCAACGGCGAGGAGCGCGTGAAGGCGATCCTCGACATCTTCGAGACCAAGCTGATCAAGCGCGGCATCTCGCTGAAGTCGCTGGACGCCGGCGAGCCGCAGCTGTCCGGCAAGGAGTACAAGATCTTCGCGACGATCGAGGAGGGCATCTCCCAGGAGAACGCCAAGAAGGTCGCGAAGGCCATCCGCGACGAGGGCCCCAAGGGCGTCAAGGCGCAGGTCCAGGGTGACGAGCTGCGCGTCAGCTCGAAGAGCCGGGACGACCTGCAGGCCGTGCAGGCGCTGCTCAAGGGCAAGGACTTCGACTTCGCGATCCAGTTCGTGAACTACCGCTAGTCACGAGCGCCGGTCACGGACTGCGTGTCCGAAAGCCGCCAGCCTCAGGGGTGGCGGGCCTCGCACACTGGACGCGGAGTGAGCGCGAGGAGAGGAACTGTCATGACGGTGTACGCGTACGTCGAGGGCCCCCTGGGCGAGATGCTGCTCGTCGGGCGGGGCACCGACGAGGACGGGCGGACCGCACTGGTCTCGTTGTCGCTGCCCGGGCAGAAGGGTGCCGCCGCCGTCGAGGACGGCTGGCGGCACGCGCCCGAGGCGTTCGAGGAGATCGCCCGGCAGCTGGACGAGTACTTCGCGGGGCGGCGGGAGCGCTTCGACATCGCGTACGCCGACAGCGGGACGGAGTTCCAGCGGCGCGTCTGGCGGGCCCTGGAGGAGATCCCGTACGGCGCCACCGTCTCGTACGGGGACATCGCCCGGAAGGTCGGTTCCTCCGGGGCCGGGGTGCGGGCCGTCGGCACCGCGATCGGGCGCAACCCGCTGCTGGTGGTGCGACCCTGCCACCGGGTGATCGGTGCGGACGGGAGTCTGCGCGGCTACGCGGCCGGCCTGGAGCGCAAGGAGCGGCTGCTCGGGCTCGAAGGCGCCCTGGTGGCGTGATGGACGGGCTGTTCGCCCGCGAGCGGGCCGTCGTCGCCCCGGGGGCGGTGCACGTGCCCGGGTGGCTCTCCCTCGACCGGCAGCGGGAATTGGTGGCCGCCTGCCGGGAGTGGGGGCGCGGGCCCGTTCCGTACCGGCACACCGTGCTGCCGGGCGGCGGGGTGATGTCCGTGCAGTCGCTCTGCCTGGGGCGGCGCTGGGTGCCGTACCGGTACCTCGACGCGGTTGGCGTCGAACTGCCGGACTGGTTGAGCGCGTTGGGGCGTGCGGCCGTGAGCGAGGCTTACGGGGAAGACGGCGGGTTTGCGCCCGACACCGCGCTGGTGAACTTCTACGACGCGGGCGCCGGCGCGAAGATGGGGCTGCATCAGGACAAGGAGGAGCGGTCCGGTGCGCCCGTGGTGTCGTTGAGCCTCGGCGATCGTTGCGTGTTCCGGTTCGGGAACACCGAGACCCGCGGAAAGCCGTACACCGACGTGGAGTTGGCGTCCGGCGATCTCTTCGTCTTCGGCGGGCCGTCCCGCTTCGCCTACCACGGGGTGCCCAAGGTCCTTGCCGGGACGGCCGATCCGGCGCTGGGGCTCAGCGGACGGCTCAACATCACGCTGCGCGAGACGGGGCTTTAGCCCGACCCGCTACGGCGCCGGCCGCTCGGCGCCGACCGCTCGGCGCCCACTGCTTCAGCGCGAGCGCGAGTGGCCGAAGAGGATCCGGTACGCGATCAGCAGCACCAGCGAGCCGCCGATGGCCGAGAGCCAGGTGGCCGTGTCGTAGAAGCCGGTGGCGATCGGGCGGTCCAGGAAGGTGGACGAGATCCAGCCGCCGATGAAGGCGCCGGCTATGCCGATGAGGGTCGTGCCGATGAGCCCGCCCGGGTCGCGGCCGGGGAGCAGGACCTTGGCGACGACACCCGCGAGCAGGCCCAGGACGATCCAGCTGATGACGTTCATGCCAGGGAGGACGCGAGGGCGCCGGGCGCGGTTGCGGCGCCCCGTAGTGTGCGGGTCATGACACAGGAACTGCGCCGCTCGCTCGGGGTCTTCGACGCCGTCGTCATCGGGCTCGGCTCGATGGTGGGCGCCGGGATCTTCGTCGCGCTCGGCCCGGCGGCCGGCGCGGCCGGTTCGGGGCTGCTCCCGGCGCTCGGGCTCGCCGCGCTCGTCGCGTACTGCAACGCGATGTCCTCGGCCCGGCTCGCCGCGCGGTATCCGGCCTCGGGCGGCACCTATGTGTACGGTCGCGAACGTCTCGGGCCGTTCTTCGGCTACCTCGCCGGCTGGGCGTTCGTCGTCGGCAAGACGGCCTCGTGCGCCGCGATGGCGCTGACGGTCGGGGCGTACGTCTGGCCGGGGCAGGCGCACGCGGTGGCGGTCGCGGCCGTGGTGGCGCTGACCGCCGTGAACTACACCGGTGTCCAGAAGTCCGCCCTCCTCACGCGGGTGATCGTGGCGCTGGTCCTCGCCGTCCTCGCGGCTCTGGTCGTCACCGTGGTGAGCACGGGGGAGGGTGACTTCGGCCGTCTCGCGCCGGGCGAGGACGTGACGGCAGGCGGAGTGCTCCAGGCGGCGGGGCTGCTGTTCTTCGCGTTCGCGGGGTACGCGCGGATCGCCACGCTCGGCGAGGAGGTGCGCGATCCGGCCCGGACCATCCCCCGGGCCGTCCCCGTGGCGCTCGGCATCGCGCTCGCCGTCTACGCGGCGGTGGCGGTGTGCGTCCTCGCCGTCCTCGGGCCGCAGGCCCTTGCGACCTCCCCGGCCCCGCTCGTGGACGCGGCCCGGGCGGCCGACGCCGGATGGCTCGTACCCGTCGTCACGGTCGGCGCGGCCGTCGCCGCGCTGGGCTCGCTGCTCTCGCTGATCCTCGGGGTGTCCCGTACGACCCTGGCGATGGCCCGGGACGGTCATCTGCCGACCGCGCTCGCCGCCGTGCACCCCCGCTTCCAGGTGCCGCACCGGGCGGAGCTCGCGGTGGGCGCGGTGGTGGCCGTGGTGGCGGCCACGGCGGACGTACGGGGCGCGATCGGCTTCTCGTCCTTCGGCGTGCTCGTCTACTACGGGATCGCCAACGCCTCCGCGTGGACGCTGGGCCGCTCCCACCGGCCGCTCGCCGCGCTGGGTCTGGCCGGGTGCGGGGCGCTGGCGTTCGCGCTGCCGCCGGCCTCGGTCCTCACGGGGGTGGGTGTCCTCGCGGCGGGGGCGGTCGCCTACGCGGTCACTCGCGGACGATCCGCGCACCCGCGCCTGTGAGTGAGGCGACGAGCTCCGTCGGGCGTCGGTCGGGCCGTCCGTGAGTCGGGCCGTCAGTGAGTCGACCCGTCCGTCAGTCGGCCGGTCCGTCCGTCAGTGCGTCGCGTACGGGTACGGCTCGTCCGTGCGGACGATCTCCTTGCCCAGCGGCAGCAGCGACACCGGGATCAGCTTGAAGTTCGCGATGCCCAGCGGGATGCCGATGATCGTGATGCAGAGGACGATGCCGGTGGTGATGTGGCCGAGCGCCAGCCACCAGCCCGCGAGGATCAGCCACAGCACGTTGCCGACGCAGGAGGGCGCGCCCGCGTCGCGCCGGTCCACGACCGTGTAGCCGAAGGGCCACAGGGCGTAGATGCCGATGCGGAAGGCGGCGAGACCGAAGGGGATCCCGATGATCGTGATGCACAGCAGGATGCCGGCCAGCATGTAGCCGAGGAACATCCAGAAGCCGCACAGGATCAGCCAAATGACGTTGAGGATTGTCTTCATGGGCGACGACCTGCCATCTGCTCGAGTCGGGCGATGCGCTCCGCCATCGGCGGGTGCGTCGAGAACATCTTCGAAACGCCTCTGCCCCCTCCGAAGGGGTTCGCAATCATCATGTGGCTCGCGGTCTCGATCTTGGGCTCGGGCGGCAGCGGCAGCTGCTTCGTGCCCGCTTCGAGCTTGCGCAAGGCGCTGGCGAGGGCCAGCGGGTCGCCGGTGAGCTGCGCGCCGGAGGCGTCCGCCTCGTACTCCCGCGAGCGGGAGATGGCGAGCCGGATGACCGAGGCGGCGACCGGGCCGAGGATCATGATCAGCAACATGCCGAGCAGGCCGGGCCCGTCGTCGTCGCTGGAGCGGCCGACCGGGATCAGCCAGGCGAAGTTGACCAGGAACATGATCACGGACGCGAGCGCTCCGGCAACCGATGAGATCAGGATGTCCCGGTTGTAGACGTGGCTCAACTCGTGGCCGATGACGCCGCGCAGCTCGCGCTCGTCGAGGATCTGCAGGATGCCCTCGGTGCAGCACACGGCGGCGTTGCGGGGGTTGCGGCCGGTGGCGAAGGCGTTCGGGGCCTGCGTCGGCGAGATGTAGAGCCGGGGCATCGGCTGGCGCGCCTGGGTGGAGAGGTCCCGCACCATCCGGTAGAGCGCGGGCGCCTCGAACTCGCTGACCGGCCGGGCCCGCATGGCCCGCAGGGCCAGCTTGTCGCTGTTCCAGTAGGCGTACGCGTTGGTGCCGAGCGCCACGACGAGCGCGACGATCAGCCCCGTACGGCCGAAGAAGCTGCCGATGAGAATGATGAGGGCCGAGAGCCCTCCGAGGAGTACGGCGGTCCTCAGCCCGTTGTGCCGGCGGTGCACGGTACGCCCTCCAAGTGGTGCGGCAGGGGAACCCTTTGCTGTGTGGTGGTCCTCCCCCAGACTTCGTCCGGGGGGCCCATGTCCAGTGGACCCTCCCGTACTGGTCAACGCCAGGCGGGAGGCGCGGGTTCCCCTGCCCTCACAGGGGGTGCCGTGGGCCGTACGGGTGATCCGTACGGATCGGAATCAGCGCGGGGCCGGGAGGCCGGCCTTCTCCAGCGCCGCGGCGACGGGCTCGACCTCGCTGGTGCAGTGGGCGCAGCGGGTGGCGATGGCCGGGATCTCGGTGAAACAGCGGGGGCAGTCGCGCTTCTCCGACGTGGCGTCGGCCTCTTCCTTGGCGAACTTCTCCTGGACCTTCGTCATGGGGACGACGATGAAGAAGTAGAGCACCGCGGCGGTGATCACGAACGCTATGGCGGCGGAGATCGCCAGACCGTACGGGAAGATCGTCTTGCCGACCGTGAACCTGGCCTCGCTGAAGTCGCCGACCGAGCCGGTGGCGAGGCCGATGAGCGGGGTGATGAACGCCTTGCTGAAGCCGGTCACGACCGCCGTGAACGCGGATCCGACGGCCAGACCGATGGCCATCGAGACGACGTTGCCGCGAAGTATGAAGTCCCTGAAACCGTTCAGCACGGGTGAAGCTCCTAGGTATTGCTGGTCAGAACAGTGCGGTGGCCGCGAAGCGCAGGGCGAACTGCGGATAGCCCGACAGGACGACACCGACGACGGCGGTCAGCACGATCGCCAGGGTGATCGGAGCGGGCACGCGCGCGTGGGCGGTCTCCCCCAGCGGCGCGCGGAACAGCAGCGCCGTCCACCGGAGGTAGTAGTAGAGGCCGATCACGACGTTCACACCCATGATCACGGCCAGCCAGCCCAGGCCCGCGTCGACCGCCGCCGAGAAGACGGTGACCTTGGCGAAGAGGCCGATGATACCGGGCGGCAGACCGGCGAGGTTGAGCAGGAAGAAGCCCATGGCGAGGGCGGTCGCCGGGCGGGTGGCGTACAGGCCGCGGTAGTCGGCGATCCGGTTCTCCGGGTGGGTACGGGAGACCAGCACGACCACCGCGAAGGCGCCGAGGTTCACGACGGCGTACATCAGGGCGTACGCGACGGTGGCGCCGATCTGGTCGTCGCTGGAGTACGCGGCGGCGGCGATCGGCACCAGGAGGTAGCCGGCCTGGGCGACGGAGGACCAGGCGAGCAGCCGGACCGCGCTCCACGCGCGCGTGGAGACCTGCCGCAGGGCGGCCACGTTGCCGACGGTCATGGTGAGCGCGGCCAGGACGGCGAGCGCCGGGCCCCAGACGTCCGCGTACGAGGGGAACGCGACGACCGTGACCAGGATGAGGCCGGTGAAGCCGACGGCCTTGCCCACGACGGAGAGGTAGCCGGCGACGGGCAGCGGGGCGCCGACATAGGTGTCGGGGACCCAGAAGTGGAAGGGGACGGCGGCCGTCTTGAAGGCGAAGCCGACCAGGGTGAGGGCGACGCCGACCTGGGCGAGGGTCTCCAGCTGGGCGGGAACGTCGTCGAGGCGCTGGGCGAGCTCGGTGAGGTGGAGGGTGCCGGTCGCGCCGTACACGAAGCTGACGCCGAGCAGGGTCACGGCGGTCGCGGTGACGGAGGAGAGGAAGAACTTCAGCGCGGCCTCGCTGGACTGCCGGTCTCCCCGGCGCAGGCCCACGAGCGCGAAGGCGGGCAGCGAGGCGACCTCGAGGGCGACGACGAGGGTCGCGAGGTCGCGGGAGGCGGGCAGCAGCGCCGCGCCGGCGGCCGAGGAGAGGAGGAGGAACCAGTACTCGCCTGCGGGGAGCTTGTCGCGCGTGTCGGAGAGCGAGAGGAGGGCGGTGAGCAGCGCGCCGCCGAGCACCAGGAACTGGATGACGAGGGTGAAGCGGTCGGCGGTGTAGCTGCACGCGGCGGTCGCGGCCGGTTCGGTGGTGAGGCAGAAGGTCGTGCGGTCGCCGGCGCGCAGCGGGATCAGCAGGGCGATCGAGGCGACGAGCCCGGCGATCGCGGTCCAGCCGAGGAGCTGCTTGTGCCGGGCGGGGACGAAGAGGTCGGCGACGAGCACGCCCAGCGCGACCACGGCGGTCAGGGTGGGTGGCGCGATCGCGAGCCAGTCGACGGACTGGACGAGGTCTGTGGCAAGGCGCGTCACTTGGTGCCTCCGGCGAGAAGCTGCTGCACGGCCGGGTCGGTCAGGCCGAGGAGAACCGCGGGCCACAGGCCGGCGAGGACGGTGAGGGCGACGAGCGGGGTCCAGGCGGCGAACTCGTACCCCTGGACATCGGCGATCACCGTCTCCCCGCTCGGGCGGGGGCCGCCCATGCAGACCCGGCGGACGACGACGAGCAGGTACGCGGCGGTGAGCAGGGTGCCGAAGCCGCCGATCACCATGAAGGTGAGGAAGGCAGGACGGCTGAGGCCCTCGGCCGGTTCGAATGCGCCGAACAGGGCCAGCATCTCGCCCCAGAAGCCGGCGAGGCCGGGCAGTCCGAGGGAGGCGACGGCGGAGAAGGCGAGCAGTCCGCCGAGGCGCGGGGCGCGGCCGTAGAGCGCGGCGCCGGTGGCGCCCGCGAGGGTGTCGAGGTCGGCCGTGCCGTACCGGTCCTTGAGCGCGCCGACCAGGAAGAAGAGGAGGCCGGTGATGAGGCCGTGGGCGATGTTGGCGAAGAGCGCGCCATTGACTCCGGTGGGGGTCATGGTCGCGATGCCGAGGAGCACGAAGCCCATGTGGCCGACGGACGAGTACGCGATCAGGCGCTTGAGGTCGCCCTTGTTGCCGGGCTTCGCGAGGGCGAGGCAGGCGAGCGACCCGTAGATGATGCCGGCGACGGCGAAGGCGGCGAGGTACGGGGCGAAGACCCGCATGCCGTCCGGGGCGATCGGCAGGATGATCCGGACGAACCCGTACGTACCCATCTTCAGCAGGACGCCGGCGAGGAGGACCGAGCCGACGGTCGGGGCGGCCGTGTGGGCGTCCGGGAGCCAGCTGTGCAGCGGCCACATCGGGGTCTTCACCGCGAGCCCGATCCCGATCGCGAGAACGGCGATGACCTGCACGGATGTGGTCAGTCCGCGGCCGTTGTCAGTGGCCAGTGCCACCATGTCGAACGTGCCCGCCTTCACGCCGATGAGGAGCAGGCCGAGCAGCATGACGACCGAGCCGAGCAGCGTGAAGAGGATGAACTTCCAGGCGGCGGCCTGCTTGCCCTCGCCGCCCCAGCGGGCGATGAGGAAGTACATCGGGATGAGGACCATCTCGAAGGCCAGGAAGAACAGGACGAGGTCGAGGACGGCGAAGGTCGCGAGGGTGCCGGACTCGAGGACGAGGAGAAGGGCGACGAATCCCTTGGGGGAGGGACCGGTCGGCATCTTGAAGTAGCTGTAGAGCGCGCAGAGGAAGGTCAGGAGCGCGGTCATGACCAGGAGGGGGAGGGAAATGCCGTCGACACCGAGGTGGAGGCGCACGTCGAGTGCGGGGATCCACTTGATGTCCGTGCTCGCCTGGATCCTCGACGGCTGGTCGTGGTCGAAGCCCAGGGTGAGGACGATCGCGGCGGCGAGGATCACGCCGGTGACGACCACGCCGTGGCGGAGAACGGCCTGGTCGGGCGACTTCCCCTTCAGCCCGGGCGGGGCCGGGAGAAGAGCGGCGGCGGCCCCGATGAGCGGGCCGGCGACGATCAACGCGAGAAGGAACTGCATCACGGATTCGCTGATATCGATCACGTCTCACGCTCCGGCGGCGACGAGTACGGCGGCGAGCGCCAGGACGACGGAGCCGGCGAGCAGGGCGCTGAGGTAGGTCTGCACGTTGCCGGTCTGGGCGCGGCGGACGAGCCAACCGAGCCATTGGGTGCCGGTGCCCGCACCGCTCACGTACGTGTCGACGACCTCGCGGTCCAGGAAGCGGACCAGGGAGGCCGCGGCCAGGACGGGGCGGACGAACACCGCGGTGTAGAGGGCGTCCACGTGGAAGCCGGTGGCCGCGTGGCGGTGCAGCGGGCCGAGCAGGGCGCGGCCGGGGTCGGTCGGGTCCTCCGCGGGGTGCGGCAGGTGCAGGGCCTCTGCCTCGACCTGGCCCGCCTCGGCGTCGGGGTGGGCGACGTGCGCGGCGACGGCCTCCTTGGCGGGGCCCTTGATGGCTGCGGCCTTGGTGGCGAGGGTGCGCCAGACGGCGTAGGTGACGACGGCGCCGACGAGGGCGACACCCGTGCCGAGCACCGCAGTGGTGGCCGTCGGGGTGAGGGCGTGGCCGTCGAACCAGTCGTCGAGGTACGTGACGCTCAGACCGAAGCCGAGGGACGGGATCGCGAGCACCCACAGGACCGTGGTCATGGCGAGCGGCTGACGACCGTGGTCGGGGACCTCGGCGCCCCGGCCGCGGAAGGCCAGCAGCCACAGCCGGGATGCGTACGCGGCGGTGAGGAGGGCGGTGAGCAGGCCCGCGACGAGGACGGTCCAGCCGGCTCCGGCGGGGGCGACGGTGCGGTCCCCGAGGGCGGTGTGCTCGGCGGCCACGAGGACGGCTTCCTTGGAGAAGAAGCCGGCGAACGGCGGGATGGCGGCGAGTGCGAGGAGGGCGACGGTCATCGTCCAGTACGCGTCGGGGACCCGCTTGGTCAGGCCGCTCATCCGGGACATGGCCGAGAGCGAGTTCGTACCGGCGGCGTGGATGATCGCGCCGGCGGCGAGGAAGAGGAGGGCCTTGAACGCGCCGTGGGAGATGAGGTGGAAGACGGCGGCACCGCGGTCGGCGACGGCCAGGGCGCCCGCCATGTAGCCGAGCTGGCCGATGGTCGAGTAGGCGAGGACGCGCTTGATGTCGTCCTGGGCGAGCGCGGCGAGCGCCGAGCCGACCATCGTCACCGCGGCCATCACGGCGAGCACGGTCAGCGCGGCCGCGGACGAGGCGAAGACGGGCAGCAGACGGGCCACGAAGTAGATACCGGCGGCGACCATCGTCGCCGCGTGGATGAGCGCGGAGACGGGGGTGGGGCCGGCCATGGCGTCGGGGAGCCAGGTGTGCAGCGGGAACTGCGCGGACTTGCCCGCCACACCGGCGAGCAGCAGCAGCGCGACGAGGGTGGGGTGGTCGAGGCCGCCGGCGGCGACGGCGCCGAGGATCCCGCGGATCTGGAAGGTGCCCGCGTCGATGGCGAGCGCGAACAGCCCGAACAGGAAGGGGACGTCGCCGAGCTTGGTGACCAGGAAGGCCTTGAGGGAGGCCGCCCGCGCCTCGGGGGTCTCCCAGTAGTGACCGACGAGGAAGTACGAGCAGATGCCCATGATCTCCCAGCCGACCAGGAGCACCATCAGGTCGCCGGAGTAGACGACGAGCAGCATCGCGGCGGTGAAGAGGGAGACGAGCGCGGCGTACGAGGGGTAGCGCGGGTCGTCGCGCAGGTACCCGGTCGAGTAGATCTGCACGCAGGTGGCGACCAGGCCGACCAGGACGGCGGCGAGGGCGGCGAAGCCGTCGATGTACAGGGCGAGGTCGATGGGGACCGAGCCGGTCGGGGTGAGCTGGGTGGCGGCCTCGATCGTCTTTCCCCCGCCCTGGCGGACGGCGACGACGACGGCGAACACGGCGGCGGCGAGCGTCGGCAGGACGGCGAGGGGGCGGACGAAGCCGGGGGCGGTTCGGCCGAGGAGCAGCCCGGCAACGGAGCCGAGGAAAGGAAGGAGGGGGACGAGGGTGGCGAGGGTCGTGGTGGTCACGCGGTGGCCTCGGCCTTCTCGTCGTCGGAGGTCGCTTCCACGGTGTCGCGCAGCCGGTCGACGTCCGAGGAGCCGCGGTTGCGGTAGACCATCAGGACGATCGCGAGACCGATGCCGATCTCGGCGGCGGCGATGGCGATGGTGAAGAGGGTGAGCGCCTGGCCGGCGTGGAGGGTGTCGCGGAGCCACACGTCGAAGGCGACCAGGTTGAGGTTGACGGCGTTGAGCATCAGCTCGACGGACATCAGGACCAGGATCGCGTTGCGGCGGGCGAGGACGCCGTAGAGGCCGACGCAGAAGAGCAGGGCGGCGAGGACGGCGGGGTAGGCGAGATGCATCAGTCCCGGGCCTCCTTGGCGTTCTTGCGGGACAGGACGATCGCGCCGACCAGCGCGGCGAGGAGGAGGACGGAGAGCGCCTCGAAGGGCAGCACCCAGTGCCGGAAGAGGATCTCGCCGGACACCTTGGTGGAGCCCTGGGCCGGTCCGTCCAGGTCGATCCAGGTGGTACGGAAGGCGTCGACGACCACCCAGACGAGCGCGGCGGCCGCACCGAGCGCGACCGCGAGGGCGACGGGGCGGTTGCCCGAGTCGGCGTCCGGGGAGCGGCCGATGGGGGCCTTGGTGAGCATGAGGCCGAAGAGGAGGAGGACGACGACGGAGCCGACGTAGATCAGGACCTGGACCCAGGCGATGAACTCGGCGGTGAGGAGGAGGTACTCCACCGCGAGCCCGCCGAGCGTCATGACCAGCCAGAGCGCGGCGTGGACGAGCTGGCGGGTGGTGACGGTGACGGCGGCCGCGCCGAGGGTGACGAGGCCGACGAGGAGGAAGGCGATCTCGACGCCGGAGGGCGAGAGGAAGCCGGGCGTGGTGGCGGCGAGGTTCACTCCTGGCCCTCCTGCGCTTCTGCGGCGGCCGCCGCGGCGGCGGCCTTCTCCACGGCCTTGCGGGCCGCGGCGAGCTCCTTCGGCTCCTCGGCGCGCGGGTCGAGCGCGGGCGGTTCCGGGACGGTCCACATCCACTCGCGGAGCTTGTCGCGCTCGTGGGTGAGTTCGTGGATGTCCGTCTCCGCGTACTCGAACTCGGGCGACCAGAACAGCGCGTCGAAGGGGCACACCTCGATGCAGATACCGCAGTACATGCAGAGGGCGAAGTCGATGGCGAAGCGGTCGAGGACGTTGCGGCTGCGCTCGCGGCCGCCGGGGGTGGCGGCGGGCACCGTCTCCTTGTGGGAGTCGATGTAGATGCACCAGTCGGGGCACTCGCGGGCGCAGAGCATGCAGACGGTGCAGTTCTCCTCGAAGAGCCCGATGACGCCGCGGGTGCGGGGCGGGAGTTCGGGCTGCTTGTCGGGGTACTGCGCGGTGACGGTCTTCTTCGTCATCGTGCGGAGCGTGACGGCGAGGCCCTTGGCCAGGCCGGAACCGGGGAACGAACGGGGCCGCCCGGAGGGCGTCGACGAGGGGCGGTGGTCGGGAGACGCGGTGGGCATTACTGGATCGCCACCTTCACGATGCCGGTGAGCGCGATCTGCGCGAGGGCGAGCGGGACGAGGGTCGTCCAGGCGAGCTTCTGGAGCTGGTCCTCGCGCAGCCGGGGGTAGCTCACCCGGAGCCAGATGACGATGAAGGCGAGGACGGCGGTCTTGAGGAGGGTCCAGACCCAGCCGAGGCCGTCGGCGCCGAAGGGGCCGTGCCAGCCGCCGAGGAAGAGGACGGTGGTCAGACCGCACAGGACGACGATGCCGGCGTACTCGGCGAGCAGGAAGAGCGCGAAGCGGAGGCCGGTGTACTCGGTGTACGCGCCGAAGATGATCTCGGAGTCGGCGACGGGCATGTCGAACGGGGGCCGCTGGAGTTCCGCGAGCCCCGCCACGAAGAAGACGAGGGCGCCGACGATCTGCCAGGGCAGCCACCACCACTCGAAGGCGTTGAGGATGCCGGGGAGGGAGACGGTGCCGGCGGCCATCGCGACGGAGGCGGCGGTGAGCAGCATCGGGAGCTCGTAGGCGAGCAGCTGTGCGGCGGTGCGGAGGCCGCCGAGCAGGGAGAACTTGTTGGCGGATGCCCAGCCGGCCATGAGGCTGCCGAGGACGCCGACGCCCATGACGGCGAGCACGAAGAAGATGCCGGCGTCGACGATCTGCCCGACGGCTCCTTCGCTCGGGCCGATGGGGATGGCGACGAGGACAAGGAGGTACGGGAGGAGGGCGACGGCGGGGGCTAGCTGGAAGATGCGGCGGTCGGCGTTGGCCGGGACCACGTCCTCCTTCTGCGCGAACTTGACCCCGTCGGCGACGAGCTGGGCCCACCCGTGGAACCCACCGGCGTACATGGGCCCGAGGCGCCCCTGCATGTGGGCCATGACCTTGTGCTCGGTCTGCCCGATGACGAGGGGCAGCACGAGGAACACGGCGAAGACGACGAGCAGCCGGAGGGCGACGTCGAGTGCGTCGTTCACGCGGGTTCGCCTCCGGCGGGGTCGGTGGTGTCGGGGTGGTGGTCGGTGTCGGCCGCGCCGCCATCGGCGCCGGGCACGCGGCGGGGCGCGGATTCGGCACCGGGGGCGGCGGGCTCCGCCTGGGGGGCGGGCTCGGCCCGGGGGGCGGGTTCAGCCCGGGGGGCGGGCTCCGCCTGGTCGGCGGGTTCAGCCTCCGGGCTGGGGGCCGGTGTCCCCTCGGGAGCAGGCTCGGCCTCGGGGGCAGGTGCGGCGCCGGGTGCGGGTGCCGCCGGCGGCGTGGACTCGGCCTCGGGTGCTTGCTCGCCCTCGGGAGCGGGCCCGGCCTCCGGGCTGGGTGCCGCTTCGGGGGCAGGTGACTGCTGGGGAGCAGGCGCCGCCGCCGGGGCGGGCCCGGGGGCGCGGGCCGCCTCCGAGGCGGGTTCTGCCTCGGGCTCGGCCGTCGCCTGCGGCGCCGGTGCGGCCTCGCGCGCGGCGGGCGCCTCCGGAGGCGTCGCCTGTGGCGCGGGTTCTGCCTCGGGCTCGCGTGCTGGCTTCGGTGCCGGTTCTGCCTCGGGGGCCGGGGCGGTGTCGTCTTCGAACGCCGGGCGGGCGTGGTGCCAGGGGGCGTCCGAGCTGCGGGTCCGCGGCGGGGCGGGGGCAGCGGGCGTGCCCGCCTGGCTCGCGGAGCCGTCCGCCGCCGAGCGGCTGCGGCGCGGCGGGCGTGCCGAGGCCGGGGCGTCCGGGGCGCCGTCGGCTCCGGCACCAGGCGCCTGGCTCGCGGAGCCGTCCGCCGCCGAGCGGCTGCGGCGCGGCGGGGTGGTGCCGGTCGGGCCGGGTCCCTGGCTCGCGGAGTCGTCCACCGGCGTGGCAGGGGCCTCCGGGGTGCCGGCGCCCGCGGCAGTAGGCGTCTGGTTCGCGGAGCCGTCGGACGCGCTGCGGCTGCGGCGCGGCGGGCGCGTCGCCTCCGGGGTGGGGGCCGCCGCCTCGGCGGGCTCCGGCGCGGGCGTCTGGGTCGCCGAGCCCTCCGACGTGGTGCGGGTGCGGCGGGCCGGGCGGTCGGCGGGGGCGCCGGCGCCGGCCGCTGCGCGGGGGGTGCGGGCCGGGCGGGCCGGGGCAGGGGGGAGTTGGCCCTTGAGGGGGCCCCAGTCGTTGGGGTCCGGGACGCCCGGGGGGAGCATCTGGCGGCGCTTCGGGCCGCCGTGCTCGGACTCGCCCGGCTCCTTCGCGCCCGGCCACGCCTTCACGACGCGCGCGGCCAGCACGAAGTCCTTCCGCAGCGGGTGGCCCTCGAAGTTCTCGGGGAGGAGCAGCGGGACGAGGTTCGGGTGGCCCGTGAACTCGACGCCGAACATCTCGTGCGTCTCGCGTTCGTGCCACGCCGCGCCCGCGTAGATGTCGATCGCGGAGGCGAGTACGGGGGCCGCGTGCGGCACCGTCGTGCGGACCAGCAGGCGACGCACCGCGCCGCCCTCCAGCGCCACCACGTGCGCGCAGACCCGGAAGCCCGCGCCCGGCTCGTCGACCGCGCTCAGCCAGTCGAAGTACGTGCAGCCCAGCTTGTCCCGCGCGATCTCCAGCGCGGCGATCCACGAGCCGACCGGCACGTCCACCGTCAGCAGGTCGTACGCCCGCTCCGCCGTCGCCTCCTCGCCGAAGACCTCGGTCACGGCCTCCGGGAGGGAGTCGTACGCGTTCGCGTTCACTTGTCATCACCGCCCGGCGTCGGCGGCGTCACCAGACCGCTCGTCAGCTGGCCGACCGACGGTCCGGAGTAGCGCGCCGCCAGCGACTCCCGGGCGATCTTCTCCTGAAGCTTGAGGATCCCCTGCAGCAGCGCCTCGGGGCGCGGCGGGCAGCCCGGCACGTACACGTCCACCGGGATGATCTGGTCGACGCCCTTCGTCACCGAGTAGGAGTCCCAGTAGGGCCCGCCGCAGTTCGAGCAGGCGCCGAACGAGATGACGTACTTGGGCTCGGGCATCTGCTCGTACAGCCGCTTCACCGCCGGCGCCATCTTGTCCGTCACCGTGCCGGAGACGATCATGAGGTCCGCCTGTCGCGGCCCCGGCGCGAAGGGGATCACGCCGAGCCGGATGAAGTCGTGGCGGGCCATCGACGCGGCGATGAACTCGATCGCGCAGCAGGCGAGCCCGAAGTTGAAGACCCAGAGGCTGTAGCGGCGGCCCCAGTTCAGGACCACCTTCATCGGCTCCGGCGCCAGTCGCGCCAGCGGGCCGAGCGTCGGGGTGGGCAGCGGGGTCGGGGTCGGGGTCACGTCCATGTCAGGACGCCCTTCTTGTACGCGTAGAGCAGTCCCACGGCCAGGAAGCCGAGGAAGATGAACATCTCGACCAGCGTCGTCGCGCCGTAGCCGGGCGCGGCGAACACGGTCGCCCAGGGGAAGAGGAAGATCGAGTCGACGGCGAAGATCACGTAGAGGAAGGCATACACGTAATAGCGGACCTGGGTGTGCGCCCAGCCCTCCCCCACCGGGTCGACGCCGCACTCGTACGTCAGCAGCTTCTCCGGCGTCGGCACGACGGGCCGCAGCAGACGGCCCGCGCCGAACGCGACGGCGACGAAGAGCACGCCGATGGCGGCGAGCAGTCCGACGACGGAGTACGACTGGAAGTAGTCCGCCGCGAGTCCGATTCCCGCCCGTACGGTCGGATCCGGCACGTCCACCCCTCGCTCCCTGCCCGTTTAGACGATCTGTACGCACGGGAGTCTAGGCCCTGTTAAAGAGGCTGTAAGCGGTCGTGTCACACAGTGAGCGGGCGGAGTGAGCGGTAGGGATATCCCCACCTCCCTTCACCCACGTACCCCATGGCGGGCCGAGCACTCCGACCGGCAGGCTTGGCCGCATGAGCGTCGACACCGATACCCCTGACAGCGACCGGCTGCCGCCCGCCCGTCTCAGCTACGGCCGGCACACCTGGAAGGAGGTCTCCTTCCTTCTCGCCAATCTGCCGATCGCGCTGGTCGGCTTCGTGTACGCGGTGGTGTCGGTCGCCGTCGGTGTGGGCTTGTCCGTCACGGTGATCGGTCTGCCCCTCCTTGCCCTCGGTCTCGCCGGTGCGCGCGGCCTGGGCCGGGCGGAGCGGGCGAGGGCCCGGGCGCTGCTCGGCGTACGGGTGGAGGAGCCCAGCCCGCTCCCCCGCCGGCACGGCTTCTTCCCCTGGCTGTGGACGGCGCTGAAGGACCCGGTGGCCTGGCGGACGCTGCTGTACTCCTTCATCCGGCTGCCCTGGGGCATCGTGACCTTCACCGTCATGCTCGTCTCGCTGATCGTGCTCTGGCCGGTGCTGCCGTTCCTCGCCCGCGGGCTCTCCAACGCCGACCGGGCCATGGTCCGCGGGCTGCTCTCGCCCTCGGACGAGCTGGAGCGGCGGATCGCCGAGCTGGAGACGGACCGCGGCGTGGTCGTCGACACCGCCGCCGCCGATCTGCGCCGCATCGAGCGCGATCTGCACGACGGCGCACAGGCCCGGCTCGTCGCGCTCGCGATGGGGCTCGGCCTGGCGAAGGAGAAGCTCCTGGAGGACCCGGAGGCGGCCGCCGCCATGGTCGACGAAGCGCACGGCGAGGTGAAGCTGGCGCTCCAGGAGCTGCGCGACCTGGCCCGGGGCATCCACCCGGCGGTCCTCACCGACCGCGGGCTCAATGCCGCACTGTCGTCCATCGCCGCGCGGTGCACCGTGCCGGTGAAGGTGACCGTCGATCTGACCGAACGGCCGGCCGAGGCCATCGAGGGCATCGCCTACTTCACGGTGTCCGAGCTGCTCCAGAACGTGTCCAAGCACGCGCAGGCACGTTCCGCCTCGGTGGAGGTGTGGCGCCGGGACGACCGGCTGCTGGTGCAGGTGCGGGACGACGGGCGCGGCGGGGCCCGGCTGGACGGCGGGACCGGCATGTCGGGGCTCGCGGAGCGTCTGGGCGCGGTCGACGGGCTCTTCGTCCTCGACTCGCCGGAGGGCGGCCCGACGACGGTCACGGCGGAGCTGCCGTGGCGGGCCCGGCCGATGGCGGGGGCGTAGCGCCGTAGGCGCCGTAGGGCGACGGCGGTTCTGTAGGCCGTGGGCGCCGTGGGCGACGGCGGCGCGTAGGGCGTGAGCGCCCGTAAGCCACAGGCGCCGTGAGGCGGCAGCGGCGCCGCCGCGCCCCGTAGGTAGGGAAAACCCCCGGGCGTAGACGCCCACCTCCCTCATGGTCCGGGGCGCGTCCGACCGGAAACCTTGAGATGTACTCCTCCCCCGAGCAGAAACGGACAACAGCGATGGCATCCCACCGCCTCCCCGCCGCGATCCGCGCGCCGTTCGAGGCCCGCACCTGGCGCGAGTTCGGCTACCTGGTGCTCGGGCTGCCGCTGAGCTGCGTCTACTTCGCCCTCTCCATCGCCATGATCTCCGCGGGCGCGGGCCTGCTGATCACCTTCCTCGGCATCCCGGTCCTGGCCGGCGGGCTCGCCATGTGCCGCGGCTTCGGCGCCGTGGAGCGGGCCCGGGCGCGCGGTCTGCTCGGCCTGGACGCGGCGCCGCCCGAGCCGGCGCGGGGCCGTACGGGCGGGGCGATGTCGTGGATGGGGGCGATGCTGAAGAGCGGCGCCTCCTGGCGGCACCTGCTGTACGCGATCCTCCACATGCCGTGGGCGATCTTCGCCTTCACGGTCTCGGTGGCCTTCTGGGTCTGGGGCTGGGCCCTGTTCACGTACCCCCTGTGGCAGTGGGTCTTCCCCCTGTACGCGGGGCAGGACGGCATCCAGCTGTACGGCGACCGGACGCACGCCTTCTACCTGGACAACCCCTTCGAGATCGCCGTCACCAGCGCGATCGGCCTGCTGTTCGTGCTGGCCGGGCCGTGGATCATCCGCTCGCTGACCGCGGTCGACCGGCTGATGGTTTCCGGGCTGCTGGGCCCGTCGCGGCTCGCGACGCGCGTCACGGAGCTGGAGACGGACCGGGGCGTGGTCGTGGACACCGCCGCCGCGGATCTGCGCCGGATCGAGCGCGATCTGCACGACGGCGCGCAGGCGCGGCTCGTCGCGCTCGCCATGGATCTGGGTCTGGCGAAGGAGAAGCTGACCGAGGACCCGAAGGCGGCGGCGCGGATGGTCGAGGAGGCGCACGGCGAGGTGAAGACCGCGCTGCAGGAGCTGCGCGACCTGGCACGGGGCATCCACCCGGCGGTCCTCACCGACCGCGGCCTGGACGCGGCGCTGTCGGCGGTCGCGTCCCGCTGCGCGGTCCCGGTGTCGGTGGAGGTCGACCTCCCGGCCCGACCGGTGCCCGCGATCGAGGGCATCGCCTACTTCACCGTGTCCGAGCTGCTC
The DNA here is from genome assembly GCF_042731085.1 of Streptomyces sp. NPDC059875. Classification (NCBI taxonomy): domain Bacteria; kingdom Bacillati; phylum Actinomycetota; class Actinomycetes; order Kitasatosporales; family Streptomycetaceae; genus Streptomyces; species Streptomyces sp. NPDC059875. The sequence goes on along the minus strand of NZ_JBHWJZ010000009.1, from coordinate 37,610 downwards.
CAGAACGTGTCCAAGCACGCCGAGGCCCGGCGCGCGTGGGTGGACGTGTGGCGGGTGGGCGACCGGCTGCTGCTCCAGGTGCGGGACGACGGGCGCGGCGGGGCGGACACGGGGGCGGGGCGGGGGCTTGCGGGGCTCACGGAACGGCTTGACGCGGTCGACGGGATCTTGGCGGTGGATTCGCCGGCGGGTGGGCCGACGACGATCACGGCGGAGCTTCCCTGGCGGGCGTAGGCCTGGCGGGCGTAGGCCTGGCGGCCCCCGGCGGGGGCCGTCCCGCTGAGCCGCCGCCGCCCTGGCGGGCCGGCCCCCTCTGCTCCCGCTCCCGTTGTGGGCATTCGTTCCGCTGGGGCGGAACGGGTGGGCACAACGGACGGCGCCCTTGCCGGGCCCAGGCTCCCGGTGCCTGCGGTGCCCGCGGGTGCGGCGCCGTCGTCGGGTTGCGCCCACCCTCCCCCAGACTCCGTCCGGGGGGACCCCCAGCCCTGCGGAACGCCTGCCCACAACCCGGGGTTGAGGGTGGGATCCGCCCCGGCGGAAGGCCTGCCCACAACCCCGGGGGCGGGGGTTGAGGGTGGGCACCGCCCCCGCGGAACGTAGGCACGCGACGGGGGCCGGTGGGTGCCGTCCCGCGGAGGAAAGCCCGCAGGGGGAAGCCGAGGGTGCGATGCTGGGGGCGCATCGATCATCGGGACATGGGGGCTTCAGGGTCGTGGGTGTGGAAGACGTGGCGGACAGGGTGCGTGTGGTCATCGCCGAGGATTCAGTGCTGCTCCGTGAGGGCCTGACCCGGCTGCTGACCGACCGGGGGCACGAGGTCGTCGCCGGTGTGGGTGATGGCGAGGCCCTGGTGAAGACCGTGGCCGGGCTCGCCGGTGAGAACGCGCTGCCGGACGTGGTGGTGGCGGACGTACGGATGCCGCCCACGCACACCGACGAGGGCGTACGGGCCGCGGTGCGGCTGCGCAAGGAGTACCCCGGAATAGGGGTCCTGGTCCTTTCGCAGTACGTGGAGGAGCAGTACGCCACCGAGCTGCTGGCGGGATCCAGCCGGGGCGTGGGCTACCTGCTCAAGGACCGGGTCGCCGAGGTGCGCGAGTTCGTGGACGCCGTGGTCCGGGTGGCCCGGGGCGGTACGGCGCTGGACCCCGAGGTCGTGCAGCAGCTGCTCGGCCGGAGCCGTAAGCAGGACGTGCTCGCGAACCTGACCCCGCGCGAGCGGGAGGTCCTCGGGCTGATGGCCGAGGGGCGGACGAACTCGGCGATCGCGAAACAGCTGGTGGTCAGCGACGGAGCGGTCGAGAAGCACGTCAGCAACATCTTCCTGAAGCTGGGCCTGTCTCCGAGTGACGGGGATCACCGTCGGGTACTCGCGGTGTTGACCTACCTGAACTCCTGACGACCTGACACTCTGCCAGACAAAGCGGCACCGAGATCCGGCCAAGCGAGACACCATACGGGCTCAAGCGGGGCCTAGTACCAAAGGACGACCGAAGCGCGACTTTCCCGATGACTCTGGGGGGCGACAGAACGTGACGATCCATGGCAAAAGGGCATCTCAAAACGGGGTCCACGATGCGAGAAGTCCCGGGAAGGCCCCCCTCACCGTCGTAGGGTGGGCCACGGGGCCGGCCGGTTCGCCGACCGCCCCGCGAGCCTTCTCCCGCCTCTGGCGGAGAGACCCTTGCCGCGAGGGAGGTCCAGTTCAGTGACCAGCCAGGTCAGTAGCGAGGCCGGTGAGGCCCTGGTCGGGGAGCAGCGAAGCGTCCCGGCAGAGCACCGGCACGGCGACGAGAAGGAAATCCGGCGCCTCGATCGGGTGATCATCCGGTTTGCGGGCGATTCCGGTGACGGTATGCAGTTGACGGGTGACCGGTTCACGTCGGAGACGGCGTCGTTCGGGAACGACCTGTCGACGCTGCCGAACTTCCCGGCCGAGATCCGGGCGCCTGCCGGGACGCTGCCCGGTGTCTCCTCCTTCCAGCTGCACTTCGCCGATCACGACATCCTGACCCCGGGGGATGCCCCGAACGTGCTGGTCGCGATGAATCCCGCCGCGCTGAAGGCGAACATCGGTGACGTGCCGCGGGGCGGCGAGATCATCGTGAACACGGACGAGTTCGCCAAGCGCGCGATGGCCAAGGTCGGCTACGAGACGTCACCGCTGGAGGACGGTTCGCTGTCGGGCTACCGGGTGCATCCGGTGCCGTTGACGACGCTGACGATCGAGGCGCTGAAGGACTTCGGTCTGTCGCGGAAGGAGGCCGAGCGGAGCAAGAACATGTTCGCGCTCGGACTGCTGTCGTGGATGTATCACCGGCCGACCGAGGGCACGGAGACGTTCCTTCGGGCCAAGTTCGCGAAGAAGCCGCAGATCGCGGAGGCGAACGTCGCCGCGTTCCGAGCCGGCTGGAACTTCGGCGAGACGACCGAGGACTTCGCCGTCTCCTACGAGGTCGCGCCGGCGACGAAGGCGTTCCCGACGGGCACGTACCGGAACATCTCCGGGAACCTGGCCCTGTCCTACGGCCTGATCGCCGCCTCCCGCCAGGCCGACCTGCCGCTGTATCTGGGCTCGTACCCGATCACGCCGGCCTCGGACATCCTGCACGAACTGTCGAAGCACAAGAACTTCGGTGTGCGCACGTTCCAGGCCGAGGACGAGATCGCCGGCATCGGCGCGGCGCTGGGCGCGGCGTTCGGCGGCTCGCTGGCGGTGACGACGACGTCCGGGCCGGGTGTGGCACTGAAGTCGGAGACGATCGGGCTCGCGGTGTCGCTGGAGCTGCCGCTGCTGATCGTGGACATCCAGCGCGGTGGCCCGTCGACGGGTCTGCCGACCAAGACCGAGCAGGCCGACCTGCTGCAGGCCATGTACGGGCGCAACGGCGAGGCCCCGGTCCCGGTCGTGGCCCCCAGGACGCCCGCGGACTGCTTCGACGCGGCGGTGGAGGCGGCGCGGATCGCCTTGACCTACCGCACGCCGGTGTTCCTGCTGTCCGACGGCTATCTCGCCAACGGTTCCGAGCCCTGGCGGATCCCCGACATCGACGAACTCCCCGATCTGCGGGTCCAGTTCGCGACCGGACCGAACCACGAGCTGGCCGACGGCACCGAGGTGTTCTGGCCGTACAAGCGCGACCCGCAGACCCTGGCCCGGCCGTGGGCGGTGCCCGGCACGCCCGGTCTCGAGCACCGGATCGGCGGTATCGAGAAGCAGGACGGCACCGGCAACATCTCCTACGACCCGGCCAACCACGAGCTCATGGTCCGCACCCGTCAGGCCAAGATCGACGGCATCGAGGTCCCCGACCTGCACGTCGACGACCCCGACGGCGCGAAGACCCTCGTGATCGGCTGGGGTTCCACCTACGGGCCGATCACGGCCGCGGTCCGCCGCCTCCGGATCGCCGGCCTGCCCATCGCCCAGGCCCACCTGCGCCACCTCAACCCCTTCCCGAGGAATCTCGGCGAGGTCCTGAAGCGTTACGACAAGGTAGTGGTACCGGAGATGAACCTCGGGCAGCTGGCCACCCTGATCCGCGCGAAGTACCTGGTCGACGCAGAGTCGTACACCCAGGTCAACGGAATGCCGTTCAAGGCGGAGCAGCTCGCCACGGTTCTCAAGGAGGCCATCAATGGCTGAGACCCTGCTGTCTCTGGTCCCCAAGGCCGAGGGCAAGCAGTCGATGAAGGACTTCAAGTCGGACCAGGAGGTCCGATGGTGTCCCGGCTGTGGTGACTACGCGGTCCTGGCCGCCGTCCAGGGCTTCATGCCCGAACTCGGTCTCGCACGCGAGAACATCGTCTTCGTCTCCGGCATCGGCTGCTCCTCCCGCTTCCCGTACTACATGAACACGTACGGGATGCACTCCATCCACGGCCGCGCCCCCGCCATCGCCACCGGGCTCGCCACCAGCCGCCGGGACCTGTCCGTCTGGGTGGTGACGGGTGACGGCGACGCGCTGTCCATCGGCGGCAACCACCTCATCCACGCCCTGCGCCGCAACGTCAACCTCAAGATCCTGCTCTTCAACAACCGGATCTACGGGCTGACCAAGGGCCAGTACAGCCCCACCTCCGAACTCGGCAAGATCACCAAGTCGACGCCGATGGGCTCGCTCGACGCGCCGTTCAACCCGGTCTCCCTCGCCCTCGGCGCCGAGGCCTCGTTCGTGGCCCGTACGGTCGACTCCGACCGCAAGCACCTCACCGAGGTGTTGCGCCAGGCCGCCGACCACCCCGGCACGGCGCTCGTGGAGATCTACCAGAACTGCAACATCTTCAACGACGGCGCCTTCGAAGTCCTCAAGGACAAGGACCAGGCCCAGGAAGCCGTCATCCGCCTGGAGCACGGGCAGCCGATCCGCTTCGGCACCGACCTCGACAAGGGCGTCGTCCGTGACCCGGCCACCGGCGACCTGAAGGTCGTCACCGTCACCCCCGAGAACGAGAGCGCCGTCCTGGTCCACGACGCGCACGCGGCCTCCCCGACGACCGCGTTCGCGCTCTCGCGGCTCGCCGACCCGGACACGCTCCACCAGACGCCCATCGGCGTCTTCCGGTCCGTCCAGCGCCCGGTCTACGACACGCTCATGGCCGACCAGCTCGACACGGCCATCGAGCAGCACGGCAAGGGCGACCTCGGACAGCTCCTCGCCGGCAACGACACCTGGACCGTCGTCGGCTGACACCAGCGGTACGAGTGAGGGGCGCGGCCGCGAGGCCGCGCCCCTCACTGCTTCTTCCGCCGCTTCTTCTCTTCCTTCGCCGCCTTCTCGTACTGACCGAGGAAGCGGGGGGCGCCGCGCTCGATCCGGAACAGGAACACCTCGTCCTGGTGCCTGAACCTCAGCGGGCTCCGTTCGTCGAACCCGTACGGCTTCGCGATCCCCTGGTACGGGAACGTCCGCATCGCCCCGCGCAGGGCGATCCGCGCCACGTCCAGCTTCTGGCTCGACACCAGATTCCTCATGCTCTCGGCCATACCCGTCACCGCGTCGTACGCCTCCACCGCGAACCGGTCGACGGGCGCTGTGCCCGACAGGCCCCAGCGCTTGCGGTAGGCGGCGGTGAAGTCCTTGGCCGCGGGCATCAGCGCCGGGTCGACGTAGGTCGTGCCGAAGTACCAGCCCTCGGCCGCCGGGCCCGCGACGGAGAAGAACTCCGGCCCCAGCGCGTACTCGACGCCGCCACGCAGACCGCCGTAGCCCTGCTGCTTCAGCGCCTTGGCGCACAGCCCGGCCCGGCGCGGGGAGACGCCCGCGTAGAGGACGGCGTCCACTCGGGCGGCGATGGCTTCACTCACCGCCGGGCCGAAGTCCTCGCTGGTGGCCGCCACTTGATGGACCGTCACCGTCTCGCCCGCCGCGCTCATGGTGGTTCTCGCCATGCTGGCCACCCGCCAGCTGTAGTCGCCCGCGGCCCGGTCGTCCACCACCGCCACCCGCTTGTCACCCCTCGCGATGACGATGCTGGTGAAGGGCAGTTGCAGCATGTCGTGACCGACGCGCAGTTCGCGATAGGTGGGGTTGGCGTCCTGACCGCTGAGGTCGACGTGGTCGATACCGACGGCGACGGTCGCGAACACGAGCGTGCTCTTCGTGTACGTGTCGGCGGCGGCGATGACGGTCTCGCGGGTGGTGGGGCCGATCACGGCCATGACGGCCGCGTCCTTCACGAACTCCTGCGCCACGGCGGCGGCCCGGCGCGGGTCGCCGCCGTCGTCCCGCACCTTCACCGCCAGGTCGAAGGGCCGGTCGGGGCGGGTGTTGAACGTCTCGACGGCCAGTCTCGCGCCACGCTCCTGGGCACGACCGTCCGCCTTCCGCGAGCCGCTCAGATCGGTCTGCACGCCGATCGTGTAGGTGGGCAGGGCGGTGGTCGGCCCGCCGGAGCCCGTGCCCGTACCGCCGGGCGTCCGGTTCACGAGCCAGGCCGTCAGTCCGCCGGCTCCGGCGACGGCGGCCGCGGAGCCGAGCGCCAGGAAGCGCCGCCGTGACGGCGAGGTGCGGGCGGCCGGGTCGGCGGAGGGCACGACGACGGTCGGCTCCGCCACGGGCAGGTCCAGGACCCGGGCGGAGCGCTCGGCGATCAGCGCGGGCAGTCCGGGCGGCAGCCAGTCCCCCGCCGGCCCCTCCGCGGACCCCAGCCGCGCCCGTACGTCCTCCGCCGTGGGCCGGTCCGCGGGGTCCTTGGCCAGACACCCGGTCACCAGCGGCAGCAGCGCCTCCGGTACGCCGTCGAGGTCGGGCTCCTCGTGGACCGTGCGGTACACGACCGCGGCCACCCCGCCCGTTCCGAAGGGCCGCCGGCCGGTCGTCGCGTACGCGAGCACGCACCCCAGCGAGAAGACGTCGCTCGGCGGGCCGACCTCGCCGGCGCCGGTGACACGGGCCTGTTCGGGGGCGAGGAAGCCGGGTGTGCCGATCATCGCGTCGGTGGCAGTGAGCGCGGTGGCCCCGGCCGACCGGGCGATGCCGAAGTCGATCAGGCGCGGCCCGTCGAGAGCGAGGAGGACGTTGCCGGGCTTGACGTCCCGGTGGACGAGTCCGGCCTCGTGCATGTCCGTGAGCGCGTCGGCGAGCCGGGCGCCCAGGGCCCTCACGCTCGGCTCGGGCAGGGCGCCGTGCAGGCCGACGGCCTCGGCGAGCGACGGCCCCGGCACGAACTCGGTGGCCAGCCAGGGCTCCCGGGCCTCCGGGTCGGAGCCGAGGACCCGGACCACCCAGCGGCCGGTGATCCGCTCGGCGACCCGGGCCTCCCGTCGGAACCGTTCCCGGAAGCCGGGGTCGGCGGCGTGCTCGGCGAGGATCAGCTTGAGCGCGGCGAGCGCGCCGCCGGCGGACCGGGCGAGGTAGACCACGCCCATGCCGCCGGCGCCGAGCCGGCCGAGCAGGCGGTATCCGGCGATCGCCGACGGATCGGCGGGGCGGAGGGGTCGCACGCGTCAGACCCGTCTGTTCTTCGGCGGTCCGGCGGGGGCGAACTCCAGGGGTTTGTAGCGGCCGTTCTCGACCGCGTACATGAAGGTGCCGACCGCGTCCATGGCGCCTGTCTCGTCGAAGACGTAGCCGCCCATCACACCGTCGTACCGGACCTTTCTCAGGAGGGAAGCGAAGGTGGTGCGGTCGGGGCGCTTCCCGCTCCTGACGATCTTCGCCACCTCCTGGACCATGAGGTTGACCGCGTCGAAGGACTCTCCCGCGTAGAAGGCGGGGGCCGCTCCGTACCGCTTGCGGTGCGCGGCGACGAAGGCGGACGCCTCCTTGCGGGTCGTGGGGTCGACGACCGGAGCGCCGAGGATCCAGCCCTCCGCCGCGTCCCCGGCCTCCGTGAGGAACCGCGGCTCGAAGACGTGCTGTCCGGTGACCTTCATACCGGTGAAGCCGAGTTCGTCGAGCGCGCGGGCGGCCAGGACGGCGCTCGGGGTGAGGCCACAGTGGACGTAGGCGTCCATGCCCTCCGCCATCATGGAGCCCAGCACGCGCTTGTAGTCCGTGGTGGGCCCGGGGACGACACGGGGAACAGGGGTGACCTTCCCTTGCCGGAAGGCGAAGTTCGTGCCGCCGATGTACTGCCAGGCATAGGTGTCGTCCGTGCGTTCCTGCAGGATGCCCGGCCGGATGCTCCGGGTCTTCGCCAGGACGTAATAGGCGAGACAGGTGCCGGCGATGGCGTGCTGCGGGCAGGCCTGCAGCACCGAGAGCCCCTGGCCGCGTCCCCCGTTGGTCAGCATGTTCAGCCCGGCGGAGACCGTGATCAGCGGCAGGAGTGCCTCGTCGTACGCGGGAAGGGCGGCCAGGCCCGTGTAGTCGGAGGTCGGGCCGAGGACGCCGAGGACGTCGGGGTCGCCGGTCAGTGCACGGGCCGCGGCCAGGGCCCGGTTCTTGTCCCCGCCGTCGTCGGACACCTTGACTTCGAGGGTGAAGGGTTTGTCCTTACGGGCGTTGAAGGCCTCGACGGCCAACTGCGCGCCGCGTTCCTGCGCGCGGCCGATGTCCTTGGCGGGGCCGGTCAGGTCCGCCTGGACGCCGATGACCCAGCGCCGCTCCTTCTTCGTCGGCGGGGTGGCCTTCCGGTCCTTGCCGTCGTCGCGCAGCGCGGCCCAGGCGGCGATGCCGCCACCCGCGGCGAGGACGGCTCCTCCGGACGCCAGCAGCAGGAACTTCCGTCTGCTGGGCGTCGGTTGGCCGCCACTCTCCGACGCGCCGTGCTGGGTGGCGTCGATCTCGGGCAGGGCGAGCATCGCCGCCGAGCGTTCGGCGATGGTCCGGACGACCGGGGCGGGCAGCCAGTCGGCGGCGGCGCCCGGGGTGTCCTCCGTGAGGCGGGCGGTGACCTCCTCGGCGGTGGGCCGCAGGGCCGGGTCCTTGGCGAGGCAGGCCCGCACGAGGTCGAGGAGTCCGTCCGGTACGCCGGCCAGGTCGGGCTCGTCGTGGACGGTGCGGTACAGCAGGGCGTCGAGCGCGCCCGTACCGAAGGGCGGGCGGCCGGTCGTCGCGTAGGCGAGGAGGCAGCCGAGGGCGAAGACGTCGCTGGGCGGGCCGATCTCGGGGGCGCGGGCCTCGGCCTGTTCGGGCGCGAGGAAGCCGGGGGTGCCGACCACCATGTCGGTGGAGGTGAGCGCGGTCTCCCCGGTCGTCCGCGCGATACCGAAGTCGATGAGGCGCGGGCCGTCGACGGCGAGCAGGACGTTGCCCGGCTTGACGTCCCGGTGGACGAGTCCGGCCTCGTGCACGGCGGTGAGCGCGCGGGCGAGCGCGCCGCCGAGGATCCGTACGCTCCGCTCCGGCAGCGGACCGTGCGCGGTCACGGCCTCGCCGAGGGAGGGCCCGGGGACGAAGGCGGTCGCCATCCACGGCTCGGGCGCGTCCGGGTCGGCGCCGGTGACGGGGACGGCCCACGGGCTGGCGACCCGGCGGGCGGCCTCGACCTCGCGGCGGAAGCGGGCGCGGAAGTCGGTCTGGTCGGCGTGGTCTGCGTGGGTGACCTTCACGGCGGCGAGTTCGCCGTTGTCCGTACGGCCGAGGTAGACGACGCCCATGCCGCCGGCGCCGAGCCGACCGAGGAGCCGGTAGCCGGCGATGACGGAGGGGTCGGACGGCAGCAGCGGGTGCACGGCACCGGGGCTCATGACTGGACCTCCAGCTCGTCCTCGGCGCGCTCGACCATGGAGACCAGGGCATGGACCTGCGCGTTGTCGACCTCCTTGGCGACGTGGCCGGGCGCGCCCTTGACGACGGCGGCGACGGTGACCTGTCCGACCCGCGACGCGTACCAGGAGTACGTCTGCTCACCCTTGACGGAGTCGTTGACGTACGTCCCCGCCTCTCGCAGCGAGTCCACTGCGGTGAAGTTGCCGCCGACACCGAAGGGGCTGCCGAGCGACATCAGGCCGCTGATCCGCTCCCCGTCGCGCAGTTGCTGGTCGGGGCAGCGCAGCGCCTCCTCCAGGGTCTCGGCCATCTCCCAGTCGGCGTCCGTCTCGGTGCGGTGGACGGTGACGATGGCGGAGACCCGCAGCACCCCCTTGCCGGTCTGGGCGGGGATCTCGCTGTAGGCGGTGACGCTGTAGAGCACGCTCCGCGGCCGGGTGCCGGTCTCCCAGGTGCACTGCTTGCCGAGGACCGGCCAGTAGCCGTCGGGGCTGAGGTGCGGGGTGCGCTTGACGTAGTCCGAGCCCCAGGAGTCGGGGCCGGCGACGATCGCGAGGGCGAGCCGCTTGGCGTCGGCCTCGCTCTTGGGGGCCCGCTTCGGGTCGGCCGTGAAGCCGAGCCTCGTGGGCGTGGGTACGGGCTGCGCGGTCGCGCTGCCGGACGGAGCGGCCGCGGGGCTCGAACTCGCCTTCCCCTGGGGCTGTTTCCCGTCGTCGCCCGAGTCGGAGCAGCCCGTAAGGACCATGCCGCAGGCCAGCAAGCCCCCGCAGGCGCGCAGCACTCTTCGATACCCGTACGTCACGTTTCCCCCACGCACGCTCACAATTACCCCGAGTGGTGAGCAGATCGTACGACGCGAGGGCCCAACGCAACCTGGTTACAACATCATTGGGACGATCCCGCAGCAGCCTCGCGACGTGCCTCGTCGTAGCGGGTGCGGGCCTCCTGGACCACCGGGACCCGGGCGTCGGTCCAACGGGCCAGTTCCCAGACCTGCCGTGCGGCCTCCTCGCCCAGTTCGGTGAGGCTGTAGTCGACGCGGGGCGGGATCACCGGCTTGGCGTCGCGGTGGACGAAGCCGTCGCGCTCCAGGGTCTGGAGCGTCTGCGTGAGCATCTTCTCGCTGACGCCGCCGACGCGCCGGCGCAGCTCGCTGAAGCGGTACGAACGCTCCCGCAGCGCGATCAGGATCAGGACCGCCCACCGGCTGGTGACGTGCTCCAGGACGAGCCGCGCGGGACACATGGCGCCGTCGACGTCCGCCAGCAGGCTCGGCGGCTCGGCCGCGATCCGCTCCTCACTTACTCCCATGCCAGTACCTTACTTCAAAGTGGGTACTTTCGGAAGGATAGTGCCAGCCGTACGGTGAGTGCATCGCCCCCCGCACCACCCCACGGGAGAAGGAACACCCATGAGCATCGTCGTCACCGGAGCCACCGGACAGCTCGGCCGTCTCGTCATCGACGAGCTGCTGAACCAGGTCCCCGCCGAGTCCGTCGCCGCCGTCGTCCGCGACAAGGCCAAGGCCGCCGACCTCGCCGAGCGCGGCGTCGAGCTGCGGATCGCCGACTACGGCAAGCCGGAGACCCTGGCGGGCGCCTTCGAGGCCGGTGACCGGGTGCTGCTGATCTCCGGCAGCGAGGTCGGACAGCGCGTGGCGCAGCACACCGCCGTGATCGACGCGGCCAAGGCCGCCGGCGTCGCCCAGCTCGCCTACACCGGCGTCCTCGGCGGCCCGGAGGCCGACTTCGACCTGGCGGCCGAGCACAAGGCGACGGAGACGCTGATCCTCGACTCCGGCCTGCCGTACACCTTCCTGCGCAACGGCTGGTACACCGAGAACTACACGGCGAACCTCGCCCCCGTCCTCGCGCACGGCGCCGTCGTCACCAACGCCGGCGAGGGCCGGATCGCCTCCGCCTCCCGCGCCGACTTCGCCGCCGCTGCCGCCGCGGTCCTGGCCGGCCCGGCCGAGGAGCACCTGAACACGGCGTACGAGCTGAGCGGTGACGTCGCCTGGTCGCTCCCCGAGTACGCGGCCGAGGTCGCCCGCCAGACCGGCAAGGAGATCGCGTACCGCAACGTTCCGGCCGAGGCGCACGAGGAGATCCTGACCGGGGCCGGCGTCCCGCCGTTCTTCGCCGCGATCCTCGTGGACGTCGACAAGGCCATCGAGCGCGGGGCGCTCGCCCGGCAGACCGGCGACCTGTCCCGCCTCATCGGCCGCCCGACCACCCCGCTCGCCCAGACGATCGCGGAGGCCCTCGCCTGAGGCCTCGCCTGTGGTCTCGACCGAGGCCACGAAAAGGTCATGACCGTATCGCGGTACGGACATGACAGCTTGCCCCGTGCGGCGCTACCTTCATCAGGACGGCATGGCGCGGGGCAGGAGGTTCGGTGAAGACGGACAACGAGGGACGAGCAGGTCTGCTCTACGGGATCGGCGCCTACGGCATGTGGGGGCTGGTCCCCCTCTTCTGGCCGCTCCTCAAGCCGGCCGGGGCGGTCGAGATCCTCGCCCACCGCATGGTGTGGTCACTGGTCGTCGTCGGCGTCGCGCTGCTCGCACTGCGCCGCTGGGGCTGGATACGCGAGCTGATGCGCAGCCCGCGCAAGCTGGGCCTCATCACCTTCGCCGCGACGGTGATCACCATCAACTGGGGCGTCTACATCTGGGCCGTCAACGCCGGCCAGGTCGTCGAGGCGTCCCTCGGCTACTTCATCAACCCGCTCGTCACCATCGCCCTGGGCGTCCTGCTCCTGAAGGAGCGGCTGCGGCCCGCGCAGTGGGTGGCGGTCGGCGTCGCCGCCACGGCCGTCCTCGTCCTCTCCATCGGCTACGGGCGACCGCCGTGGATCTCGCTGATCCTGGCCTTCTCCTTCGGCGTCTACGGCCTGGTGAAGAAGAAGGTCAACATCGGCGGCCTGGAGTCGCTGGCCGCCGAGACCGCCGTCCAGTTCCTGCCGGCCCTCGCCTACCTGCTCTGGCTCGGCTCGCAGGGCTCGGCCACCTTCGGCGCCGAGGGCGCGGGACACGCGGCCCTCCTCGCGGCGACCGGCATCGTCACGGCCGTGCCCCTGGTCTGCTTCGGAGCGGCGGCGATCCGCGTACCGCTGTCGACGCTGGGGCTGCTGCAGTACCTGGCGCCGATGTTCCAGTTCCTGCTCGGCATCCTCTACTTCCACGAGGCGATGCCGCCGGAGCGCTGGGCGGGCTTCTCGCTGGTGTGGCTGGCGCTGACGATCCTGACGTGGGACGCGTTGCGGACCGCCCGGCGCAGCCGGGTGGAGGCGGAGGCCCTGGCCTCGGCCGTCGCGCAGCGCGCACTGGCCGACTCCGCGACCGGAGACGCCGTCGACGAGACCGGGAGCGCGGTCGTCCCCGCCCCGTCGGCCCCCTCGACCCGACCCTGACGCGGACCGGTCACCGTCCCAACAGGTCGTGTTCCCGGATCAGCCAGCACACCGCTGTGAGCCGCAGCGTCGCGAAGTCGTGGCCGACCGGCTCGACCCAGTCGATCTCCGCCAGCCAGTCCGTGAAGCCGAGGACGTAGTCGGACAGGTCCTCCCGGCGGACGGCCGGACGGACGGCGGGAAGCTCCACCGCGCCGCCCTCCGAGCCCCGCTGCGCGGGGATCAGGGCGTCGCACACGGCCGCCGCGTGCTGGTCGACGGCGGCCACGAGCCCCGGCTCGGAGGAGAGCTCCGAGAGCCGGGGCATGTACGTGGCGGCGATGCCGACCAGCGGGCAAGCGGGCGAGTCGTTCATCCGACCACGCTAAGCGCCCCTCGCGGTCACGAGACGGTGACCTTGGTCGCAGCCTCGGGGACCTCCGACCCTGTCGGGACGCCCGACCGGGCGCCGCCCCGCACGCCCGTCGCGGTGACCACCGCCCCGATCGCCACCATCGCGACCGGCACCACCAGCGCGGCCCGGAACCCCTCGAGTCCGCCGCCGGCGATCCCGTGGACCGCCGTCACGGCCGAGATGCCGACCGCCGAGCCGAACTGCGTCGCCGTCGTGAGCAGCCCGCTCGCGAGCCCCTGCTCCTCCTCCGCGATGCCGTCGGTCGCGGCGATCGTCAGCGGCCCGTACGCGAGGGCGAAGGCGAGCCCGGTCAGCAGCAGGGTCGGGAACATCGCCGCGTACGACCAGTCCGGGCCGACCGGCAGGAACAGCGCGTACGAGACGATCGCGAGCACGAACCCGCCGAGGATCACCCGGGCGTTGCCCCACCGCGCCACCAGCCGCGGGGTCAGCGTCGGGGCGAGGATCGCGTCGACGCCCATGACGACCAGGGCGAGCGCGGTCTCCAGGGAGGACCAGCCGCGCAGCTCCTGGAGGTAGAGCGTGGCGACGAACTGGAAGCCGAAGAACGAGCCGACGAACAGCAGCGCCCCGAGGTCGGCGCGGACGGTGGACGCCTTGCGGAGCAGACCGAGGCGGACCAGCGGGGCGGCGGCCCGGCGTTCGACGGCGACGAAGACCCCGGCGAGGACCAGCCCGGCGGCGGCGACGAACGCGGTCAGCGGCCAGCCGTCGAGGCCGTGCTCGAGCCGGACGATCCCGAACGCGAGCAGCAGCATCGCGCCCGCGGCCGTCAGCGCGCCGGCCAGGTCGAAGCCGCCGGCCGCCTTCTCCGGCCGCGCCTCCTTCGGGATCAGCCGCAGCGCGGCGAGCAGGATCGCGGCGGCGAGCAGGACGGGGGCGAAGAAGACCCAGCGCCAGCCGAGCTGGGTGAGCAGCCCGCCGATGACGAGCCCGAGGGAGAAGCCTCCGGCGGCCGTGCCGGCGAAGACGAGCAGCGCCTGGTTGCGCTGCGGCCCTTCCTCGTACGAGGTCGTGATGATCGACATCGCGGCGGGGGTCATGAACGCGGCGGCGACGCCGGTCACGAAGCGGGCCGTGATCAGCATCCAGCCCTCCTGTGCGAAGCCGCCGAGACCGGAGAAGAGGAGGAAGACGGTGAGCCAGCCGAGGAACATGCGGCGGCGGCCCAGAAGGTCGGCGGCGCGTCCACCGAGGAGGGTGAAGCCGGCGTAGCCGAGGACGTACGCGGACATCACCCAGGCGGCGGTGCCGGTGGACAAGTCCAGATCGGATCTGATGCTGGGCACGGCGACGGCGAGCATGGCGACGTCGATGCCCTCGAGGAAGATCGTTCCGCAGAGGACGAGGAGCAGGGCCCAGGCGCGTGCGGGGAGGGAAGCGGACACAGCTGTCTCCAAAGCAGGGGAAGGAAGAGGCGGTTACCGGCCAGAGGGTCGGTTCCCTCTTGTAACCACCTGCATCCTGCGGCAGCATCGGGTGCCATGGAAGAAGGCACTTTGAAGTCACCGAGTCACTGCGAAGTGACCTACACCGACGGCCACTCGGGGGACACGGACCCCTTCCAGTGGGACACCCGGGAGGACTGCGAGGTACGCCAGATCCTCGACCGGGTCGCCGACAAGTGGTCCCTGCTGGTCATCGCCCTGCTCGACCGCCGGAAGCTGCGCTTCACGGAGCTGAAGCGGGAGATCGACGGGGTCAGCCAGCGGATGCTGACGGTGACGCTGCGCCAGCTGGAGCGGGACGGCCTGGTGAAACGGACGGTGCATCCGGTGGTGCCGCCGCGCGTGGAGTACGAACTGACGCCACTGGGCGGCACGTTGCACACGACGATCCGCTCGCTGGTGACGTGGACGGAACGCCACCAGAACGAGATCGCGGCGGCGCGCGAGGCGTACGACGCGAAGGAGGCGGCGGAGGCGGAGACCGCGGTCGCGGTCTGAGACAGCGGCGGGGCGCCACTGGGTACGGATGCCGGGGCGGTTCCGAGGCGGCCGGCGGGACGGCTCTCGAACGGGACCCCGCGCCGCGCCTACGGCGCCGGCGCCTCCCCCTCCGCGTGGGTACGGGCCCGGTGCGCCCTCACCTTGTGCCGGTTGCCGCACTGCTCCATGGCGCACCAACGGCGGCGCCCGGGGCGGGAGGTGTCCACGAACAGCAGGGCGCAGGTGTCGGAGCCGCATTCGCGGATGCGGTCGGCGTGGGGGCCGGTGAACAGCCCGACCGCGTCGCGCGCGACCGTCGAGAGCAGCGCGGTCGCGGTGGCGCCCGGGGCCCATTCACGCGCCCAGGCGTGCGCCCCGTCGGCGGTCATGCGCGGGACGAGCGGGGGCGGTGCGGCGGCCTCGTTGACGAGCGCGAGGTCCTCGGGGGCGTGGCCGTGGCCGTACGCCCGGGCCTGGGCGAGCCCCCACAGGGCGTCCCGCACCTCCCGTACCCGCGCCAACTCGCCCGCCGTGACGCTCACGTCGAGGTCCGGTCCGAGCCGGCACCGCCGGACCCAGTCCAGCAGCCCCTCGGGCTCGTGGAGGACCTCGAACCGCGCGGCCACCGACCCGGGACCACCCGTGAGCAGCAGCTCCAGGCAGAGCGCGCCGGCGTCGAAGCGGAAGCGTCGTCCATCGGAGTGAACGAGGATCATTCCAGTTGTCGCCTGCTTCACATAACCAGTATGACTGGTTACATGACTCCGCTCCATTGGAAGCTCGTGATCGACGCCGCCGACCCGCACGCCCAGGCCGCCTTCTGGGCCGCCGCCCTCGGCTACGTGGAGGAGGACCACAACGCCCTCATCGAACGTCTCCTCGGCGCGGGCGTGGTCCCGCCGGAGGCGACCGTCGCGCTCCCGGACGGCCGTCGCGGCTGGCTCGATCTGGCCGCCGTCCGCCATCCGGACGAGCCGTACGAGAAGGAGTCGGGCACCGGCCTCGGCCGCCGCATCCTCTTCCAGCGGGTCCCGGAGAAGAAGACGGTGAAGAACCGCGTCCACCCGGACCTCCACGCCGCCCCGGGCACCCAGGAGGCGGAGGTCACCCGTCTGGAGTCCTTGGGCGCCTCGGTTCTGCGCCGGGTGTCGGAGCAGGGCGGCACATGGGTGGTCATGACGGACCCGGAGGGCAACGAGTTCTGCGTACAGTGACGTACGAACTCCCCTACGCGCGCCGCACCTCGAACTGGAAGCAGCCGTACTCGACGGCCCTGACGTGCACGAGCGCGACCCGCGGGTCGGCGAACGCCTCCGCGAAGGCCTTGTCGAAGCCCTCCGTCGCTTCGGCCGGGATCTCCAGGAGGCGGCCGCCGACGATCCGCCCCGCGGAGTCGTAGCGCCGCAGGGTGCGCAGGGCGCCGGGCCGGTCGAAGGGGTACGACTCAGGGCCGGTCGCCGGCCCCGCGCACTCCTCGGCGTGGATGAAGACCGGCCCCTGCTCGTCGTACGCCCCCGGTTCGGCCCCGGTCCCTGCGGCCCAGCGCCGCAGGGGCGCGTAGGAGACGAGCGCGATCCTGTCCCCCGCGGCGACCGGCCGAAGGCAACAGCGCAGCGGGTCGCCGCCTTCGGTGGCGCTGAACGGGACACAGGGGTGTCCGGCGTCGTCCACGACCCGGAGTTCGGCGAGGGCGGCGGGCTCGATGGGGCGTGCGGTGTAGGTGGTCATGACCCCAGCATCACGCGCGCACGACCCGGCACACCGGCGGAATTCGGACCTCGCGCTGCTGAACCCGGCCGTTCACCGAGGAGGCATGCCGAGGCTGCGCACCACCTCCGCGAGGGCGCGAATGATGTCGTTCTCGGTCTCGGTGCGCCACACCAGGGCGAACGACAGGGCCGGCATGTCGGGGAGCGCCAGCCACCGGACGTGGGTCATGGCCCAGTACTGGGTGACGTGGGCGGGGAACGTGTGGACGACCTCGCCGGTGCCGACGAGATTGATCAGCTCGTCGGGGGTGGTGACGGTGCCGACGCGTTCGATGGATCTGCCTCGGGGGGTCTGGAAGGGCAGATACGCGTCCTCCCAGTAGTCCCGCATCTCGGGGGCCGTGACATGCGGGAAGGCGGCGAGCGCCTCCAGCGATACGGAGGATCGTTCCGCCAACTCGTGGTCGCTGGAGACGGCGAGCACGCGCGGGTCGCGGAACAGGATCGGACCCACGGTGAGGTCGGGTTCCTCCACGGGCAGCCACGCGACCAGGACGTCCATCTCCCCGGCGCGGAGCTGGGCGAACGGATCGTTGTAACGGACCTGGCGCACCTGGAGTCGCCATTGGGGGTGGAGAGCCCGGAAGGTCCGCCAATGGGGGTGCAGATCAGGAAGGTTGAAGGGCATCATGCCGATGCGCAGCGTGGCGGTGACACCCTGAGCTGCGAGCCGGGCCCGTTCCAGGCTCGCCAGCAGACCCGCGTACACCGGCTTCAGATCGTCTCGCAGGAGTCGGCCCAGCGGTGTCAGCAGGACCTCGCGACGGCTGGAGCGGTCGAACAGCTCGCCACCGAGGCGGCGTTCCTGCCGCTTGATCGCCTGACTCACGCGTGCCTGACTCACGTGCAGCCGCGCGGCGGTACGCCCGAAGTGCAGCTCCTCCGCCAGCGTCAGAAAGATCTCGATGTCCCGTACTTCCACGATGCCCCGCCCCCGCGCGTGCTCACGTTCCCCGACATAACCCTGCGGTTATCGGGGCCATTCCGGATCCGGCGTTGATCACGTCTGCCGTCCGAGGAAGCCTTGAGGCCACCGGGGACGGTGCGTCGAACGACGCCTGCTCAGAGGAGATTTCACCATGCAGGAACGTATGAAGTACCCGGCCTTCGCGCTCCCGGCCGGCATCAAGGGCAAAGGGGGCGTCTTCAAGGCGATCAACGCGGGCGGGCCTCTCCGCCGCACTCCAAGAGATCGTCGCGCTCCGGACCCGCCGGATCAACGGCCGTAGCGCCTGCGTGCCCGCCCACGTGGAGAACCTGCACACGGACGCGGTCACGAGAAGAGGAACGAGGACACGATGAACGACCGGCTCGACATGACCGTGATGTACGCGATGCACCACGCGCTTCGGCGCGACCTCCGGCACGTCGCCCACATCACCTCACGTGCCGATCGTGACCCGGGTGAGGCCCTGCGCACCGCCGCGGGGTGGGACCTTCTCAAGGCGGCTCTGCGCGTCCACCACGGCGCAGAGGACGACGCCCTGTGGCCGGCCCTGCGCGAGAACCTCACCGGGAGGCCCGACGACCTCGCCCTCCTGGAGGCGATGGAAGCCGAGCACGCGGCCCTCGATCCGCTGGTCGACGCGCTCGACACGGCCCTGGCGGACCCGGGAGCGACGCCGCACTTGGTCGGCGACCTCGCGGACTCCCTCGTCACGGGCCTGAGCGGGCACCTCGCCCACGAGGAGGAGGCCGCGCTTCCGCTCGTCCGAGAGGTCGTCACGCCGGAGCAGTGGGCCCACTTCGACGAGGTCCAGGCCCAACGGATCGGCGCCGACGCGCCCCGGCTCCTGCCCTGGCTCCTGGACGACGCCGACGAGAGGACGACCACGAAGATGCTGGCCCCCCTGCCCGAGCCGGCACGCCATGCCTACGAGCACCAGTGGCGGCCGGCCTACACGGCGCTCGACCCATGGGCCGCCGCACGCAAGGAGATTCATGATGAGTAGGAACAACAGCGGCTTGTCCGAAGCGCACGTCGCAGCACTCGGGACGACGGGCCGCTCCCCGGACACCGGGTCGCTCAGCCGGGCAGGTCCTGCTCACCGCGCGCCGCCCGGGCCTGATGACGCACGTCCGGGTCGGTTACGGCGGTGAGGGCGCGGATCAGGGGGTTGTCGTTGGCGGTGTGCCAGGCGAAGGCCCAGCGGCAGGGCGGGGCGTCGCGGACGGGGACGTAGACGAGGTTGGGCCAGGGGTAGAAGCGGGCGGCCTCGGCAGCGCAGGCGACGACGGCCTGGCCGGCGACGACCGCCTTGAGCTGGTCGTCCCAGTTGCCGACCGCAGGGCCGCGCGCGACCAGGCGCCCCGACGGGGTGCGGAAGGGCTGGAACGTCTCCTCCATGGACGCCGGAACCGGCGACCGGTGCGCCACGAACGTCAGGTCGCCGTAGTCCTCCAGGCAGACCGAGTCGCGGTCGGCGTAGGGGTGGCTGTCCGCCATGGCCAGCACGACAGGCGAGGTGTGGGTGATCGGGCCGACGACGATGTCCGGCTCGCGCACCGGCAGCCACAGGTGGGCCACGTCGATCTCGCCCGAACGCAGAGGAGTCAGCGGATCCACGGGATTGAGGTCGCGATGGACCAACTGCACGCCGGGATGGCGCCCCTGGAACCGCTCGATGATGTCCTCGATCATCCAGCCCTGGGGTCCCATGGTGGCGAGAGTGAGCGTGCCGCCGCTGGTACGGGCGGCGGCCGCCGCCTCCTCGATCCCGTCGACGATCTGCCGGTAGGCCGGGCGCAGGCCCTGGTAGAGCCGGTCGCCGACCGGGGTGAGGCGGACAGAGCGGGAGGTGCGCTCGAACAGGGGCGCGCCGATGCGCCGTTCCTGCTTCTTGATGGCGTGGCTGACCCGGGACGCGGTGATGTGCAGCCGCTCCGCGGTGCGACCGAAGTGCAGCTCCTCCGCAAGCGTCAGGAAGATCTCGATCTCACGCAGCTCCATACCCCCTCCTGATCGTGAACCTAACGGTCATCGCTGCGTTGACACAACTCGCATCGATGACCCACCGGGCAACGCTGCCTTCCCGACTTCGCCGTTGTTCGCGGGAGCCCGCCCGGCCACGCTGATGCCATGCGCTGACGTGGGGCGAGCTGACCGAGCCCCGGGTCGCCGGGGCCATGAGTGCCGCGCCGGGACGGGTCTTGAAGATCAAACACTGTATGCAGGGAGATTCATCATGAGACAGAGCAACCGCGGCTTCTCCGAAGCCGGGCTGCGCAGGGTGCGCGACGTGCTGGCGCGGCATGTCGAGTCCGGGAGGATTCCGGGGCTCGTCGCCCTGGTCAGCCGGGGAGATGAGACGCACGTCGAAGCGCTCGGGACGATGCGCCACGACGGTGGCGCGCCGATGCGCCGGGACACGATCTTCCGGATGGCGTCCACGTCCAAGCCGGTCGCGATGGCGGCGGCGATGGTCCTGCTCGACGAGTGCCGGCTGCGGCTGGACGACCTGGTGGAGCAGTGGCTGCCCGAACTCGCCGACCGTCAGGTGCTGAAGCGGGTCGACGGCCCGCTGGGCGACACCGTGCCTGCGCGGCGGCCGATCACCGTACGGGACCTGCTGACCTCCACGTTCGGGCTCGGCATGGATCTGACGTCGCTGGGCACTCCGATCATGGACAGGGTCTTCGAGCTGGAGCTCACAGGCCATGGAACGACGCCCGAGCCGGACGAGTGGATGCGCCGCCTCGGCACGCTTCCGCTGATGCACCAGCCCGGAGAGCACTGGCAGTACCACATCAGCCACGACGTACTCGGCGTGCTGGTCGCCAGGGTCTCGGGCCGGCCGTTCGAGACGTTTCTGCGCGAACGCGTCCTCGATCCACTGGGGATGAAGGACACCGGTCTCCACGTGCCGGCCGACAAGATCGACCGGCTGCCGCCCAGCTACGCGCCCGACCGGCAGACCGGCGAGTTCATCGTGTGGGACGAGGCGGCAGGCGGACGGGTCAGCGAGCCTCCGGTGTTCCAGTCCGGCGGCGGTGGGCTGGTGTCCACCGTCGACGACTACCACGCCTACTTCCGGATGCTGCTGAACCACGGCATGCACGGGACCGAGCGGATCCTGTCCCGGGCCGCCGTCGAGCTGATGACCACCAACTGCCTCACGCCCGAGCAGCAGGCCGCCCGGCACGCCATGGCCACCGAGAACGTCCAGGTGTCGTTCGGCCAGGGGCAGCAGGGCGGCTGGGGCTACGGGATGGCGGTGCGCACCTACCGTGGCGACTACGCGCCCATCGGCCAGTTCGGCTGGGACGGCGGAACCGGCACCACGGTCTACGCCGACCGGGACAACCAGCTCACCGGAGTCCTGCTCACCCAGGTCGGGCTGTCCGTCCCGGATCCGGCGCGGCTCATCCACGACTTCTGGACCACGGTCTACCAGGCGATCGACGACTGACAGCGAGCCCGCGCCCCGGTACGCCCCCGGGCGCGACAGGACCGCAGTCACCCTCCGTCCGTTCCTTTGAAGGAGCACACCACCATGTCCGTCGCCCTGACCGACCAGGACAAGCTCATCCTCCGGACCGCCGCGTACGGCGCCGTCTCGCTGCTGGCTGCCGCCGACGCCGCCGGCTCGCCCCACAAGGTCGCCACCCACGGCTCCATCGCCCTGGCCTCCGCGACCGGCCTGGTCGGGCACGTGCTCGCCGAGAAGTCGAAGGTCGAGAACCTGGACGGCAAGTCCGTCGCCGCGATCGCCGACGACGTGCTGCCCGCCCTGACGGCGGCGATGACCCTGCTCAAGAAGCAGGACCCGGCCGAGGCCGACAACTTCCGCGGCACCGTCGTCGTCGCCCTCGGAGCAGCCGCCCAGGCCCACCAGGGCGAGCCCGGCCCCGCCATGGCCGAGATGACCCGCAAGATCACCGCAGCCCTCGACGCGGCCTGACGGGAGCGTGAAGCGTCAGCGGACGGCCGGTCCGCTGACGCTGCCGCCGCGGCTCGTACCGGACGGGGTGAGGATGCGCCGTAGCCAGCGGGAGCGGGCGTCGCGGGCGTCCTGGCTCAGGACGGCCCGCGGTGCGACGGTGTCGAAGCCGTGGAAGGCTCCGGGCCATACGTGCAGTTCGGCCTCGCCGCCGGCCTGCCAGATCGCGTTGGCGTAGGCCACGTCCTCGTCCCTGAGGGTCTCGGCCGACCCGACGTCGATGTACGCCGGGGGGAGCCGGGACAGATCAGTGGCGCGGGCGGGAGCCGCGTAGGGCGGAAGGTCCGCGGCGGCGTACCGCTCGCCCAGCAGCGCCTGCCACGCGGTCGCGAGGGAGGTGCGGTTCAGCAAGTCGACGCCGACCATCTGGTGGCCGGAGAAGGTGTCGTCACGGTCGTCCAGCATCGGGCACAGGAGCAGTTGCCCGATGGGTGTGGGGCCGCCTCGGTCCCGGGTGAGGAGGGCGAGCGCCGCGGCGAGTCCGCCGCCGGCACTCTTGCCGCCGATGACGATGCGGTCCGCGTCGATGTCCAGTTCGGCCGCGTGCTCGGCCACCCAGTCGAGTCCGGCGTAACAGTCCTCCACCTGCCCGGGGTACCGCGTCTGCGGTGCCAGCCGGTACTCGACGGAGATGACGGCCAACTCCAGTGGGAGAGCCCAGTCGTGCAGCAGCCGCGGAAGGACGGACCACGCGTTGCCCATGACCATTCCGCCGCCGTGCATGTAGTACAGCAGCGGCAACGGTCCGGCGAGGCCGGCGGGCCGTGCGCTCACGAGCGTGACGTCCGGCCCGCCCGACGCCCCGGGCACACGCAGCTCGTCCACCTCGAAGCGCCCGTCGGCCCGGAGCTCGCGAAGCGTCGGCCTGGGCCGGGCCGAGGCATCCCGCTCCTGCCGGTCCGCGAGGTTCTCCGGCGTCAGCGGCTCCCTCGCCCGGTCCCCCAAAGCCGCGAGCGCCACCCGCAGTTCGGGGTCGAGCGGGGGCGCGACGGCGGCCGTGGAGACAGGGCCGGGCTCGTCCGATGGTCTGGGGATCTCTCGCGCGAGGTCCATGCGGTGCAGTCAATCACCCACCAGGCGGCAGCCGCAGCTCCACAGCCCGAAGGGCCGGGTCGGTCCCGGTCGGGGGACTAGCGCGGGCGGGGCACCTCGAAGTATCCGAGTTGGCCGTCCGGGTCGATCTCGACCTCGAGGACCGTTCCGTACCGGGCGCGGATCGCCGGCACGGACTGAGGTCGCTCCGGGTCGATCCGGCACCGGGAGTA
Organism: Streptomyces sp. NPDC059875; assembly: GCF_042731085.1. Taxonomy (NCBI): domain Bacteria; kingdom Bacillati; phylum Actinomycetota; class Actinomycetes; order Kitasatosporales; family Streptomycetaceae; genus Streptomyces; species Streptomyces sp. NPDC059875. Next base: position 14,721 of record NZ_JBHWJZ010000009.1, on the reverse strand, counting down.
GACCGGGGACTCGGGTGGGCAGGTGGGCGCCGTCCGTCGCCCGCCGCCAGCACGGCCGTGGCTCCCGACCCGGCTCGAGGCAGGCGGATGGCCGGGGAGGGTCGGGTGGTCCCAGGTGATCGTCACCGTGCCGTCCTCCGACTCGAGGTGCGGCGCGGGCATCAGGCGACCGTCCGGGAAGACACCCCTCTGCCGGTGATACTCCAGCGCGTTCTGGAGCGTTCCCCCCGACGCGCTCCCGGGGCCGTTGACATTGGGCTGCCATCGCACGACGCGCGCGGCGTCGATGCGCCGCAGCACCTCGGTGACGTCGCCCTCGACCCCGAACACCGCGGTCAGACTCATCGAACAGGTCATCAGCGGACCCGTGGCCGGCTCCAGGAGGTTGCCGTCCGGGGCTCCGGCGCACACGTCCTGGAAGACGGTGTAGCCGGGCCGAAGCCCCTCCACCTCGGCCAGGCGCGCCAGCAGCTCCCGTACGCCCCGCTCCTTCGACTCCCGGATCTGCCGCGTGCCGTCCGCTGTCGCCGCGGCCCGCAACTCGGCGTCGTCGGGCGGCCGCGCACACGCGCTCGTCATGGCCGCCATCACGGCGCACGCCAAGGCCGACAACCCGGTGCCCAGCCTCCGAGCCGAACCCATCCCGCCCCCGATGTCCGAACTCTGCCCTTCTGCCCACCCTCCCGCGCCTCGGACTCGGCACGCATGAGTACCCGTACTCAGGTCGCGGTCTTGATGCCGGGGATTCCGTATATCGCGGGCGTATCGAAAATCGCATACACCGCCGCAACGGCCCTCCGTGTCCAATGAGGGCATGAACCACGACGCAACCCTGGACCCAACCCTGTCGGCACCGCCCGGCCGCACGCGCCGGGTCGTGTTCCTCGGCCTGGCGGTCCTCGGTGTGTCGAGCGCCCTGTTCGTCGTGCGCGGGCCGCTCATGATGGCCGCTCCGAGGTGCATGGCCGGGCGGTGGCACGGGTGCTTCGACACGTTCAACGGTGTGGTGCTCATGACGCTGGTCGCGCTGCCGCTGAGCTTGCTGGTGGTGTGGGCCCTGGCGTGGCGTCGGCGTGCCGCCGGTGTCGCGTCGGCGTGGCGGCTGTCGCTGGCCGAGGTGGGCATGGTCCACGGGACGGTGCCGTGGGTGTGGATGACCATGATGCCGGGCGCCGGGGCCGGCATCGTCCCGGGCCGGGTGAGCCTGGTGCCGCTGCGGGACCTGGTCACGATGGGGCCGCTCGGGATCGGCGGCAATCTGCTGGTCTTCGCCTCGCTGGGGTTCTTCGCCCCGATGCGGTTCGCCGCGCCGGCCTCCGTGCCGCGGATCCTGGCGCTCGGGGCGGGCTGCTCGGTCCTGGTCGAGACCGCACAGTACGTTCTCCAGCTCGACCGGGTGTCGTCCGTGGACGACGTCCTGGTCAACGCCGTCGGCGCCGGTCTTGGCGCGCTGGCGTCGCGCCGCTGGTGGCGCACCGCGGCGGAAGCGCCGTCGGAGCAGCCTCGCCCCGCGCCGGTACCGGCAGGCTGAGTCGCGGGTCCGGTGTGCACACGTCGTTGCATACGTCGGCGACATGTCGTGCTGCTTAGGCTTCGGACATGCGCGTACTGATCGTGGAGGACGAGCCCTACCTGGCAGAAGCCGTCCGTGACGGTCTGCGGCTCGAGGCGATCGCCGCCGACATCGCAGGCGACGGCGACTCCGCCCTGGAACTGCTCAGCGTCAACTCCTACGACCTCGCGGTCCTCGACCGCGACATCCCCGGCCCCTCCGGCGACGAGGTCGCCCGGCGCATCGTCGCCTCCGGCAGCGGCATCCCGATCCTCATGCTCACCGCTGCCGACCGGATCGACGACAAGGCTTCCGGTTTCGAGCTCGGCGCCGACGACTACCTCACCAAACCGTTCGAGCTGCGGGAGCTCGTCCTGCGACTGAGGGCGCTCGACCGCAGACGCGCGTACGCCCGACCCCCGGTCCGCGAGATCGCGGGCCTGCGGCTCGACCCCTTCCGCCGGGAGGTCTTCCGCGACGGACGCTACGTCGCGCTCACCCGGAAGCAGTTCGCCGTGCTCGAAGTCCTCGTGGCCGCCGAGGGCGGGGTCGTCAGCACCGAAGAGCTGCTGGAACGGGCCTGGGACGAGAACGCCGACCCCCTCACCAACGCCGTGCGCATCACCGTCTCCGCACTGCGCAAACGGCTCGGCGAACCGTGGATCATCGCCACGGTGCCGGGCGTCGGCTACCGCATCGACACCGGCAGCACCCATGGCCAGTAGACGCCCAGGGCTCAGCGTCCGACTGAAACTCACCCTCAGCTACGCCGGGTTCCTCGCCGTCGCCGGCGCTCTCCTGCTGGCCGTGGTGTGGGTGTTCCTGCTGCGCTACGTACCCGACAACTCTCAGGGCCTTCTGGGGATCTCACCCAACCGTTACCTCCTCGTGCGCACCTTCGCCCCCGCCGCGGCCGTGGCGATGGCCCTCCTGCTCGTGTTCGGCCTCGTCGGGGGATGGATCCTCGCCGGCCGGATGCTCGCACCACTCACCCGGATCACGGCCGCGGCACGGATGGCCGGGAACGGATCGCTGTCCCACCGGATCCGCATGGAGGGCCGCCAGGACGAATTCCGTGAACTCTCCGACGCGTTCGACTCGATGCTCGAACAACTCGAGTCGCACGTCGCCGAGCAGCAGCGGTTCGCCGCGAACGCCTCCCACGAACTGCGCACCCCCCTGGCCATCTCGCAGACCCTGCTCGACGTTGCCCGCCGGGACCCCGCACGGGACCGGGACGAACTCCTCGCACGCCTGCAGGCCGTCAACACGCGGGCGATCGACCTCACCGAGGCCCTCCTGCTGCTCAGCCGCGGCGACCGCGGGAACTTCGACCGCGAGAGCGTCGACCTCTCCCTCCTCGCCGAAGAGGCCGCCGAAACGCTCCTTCCCACCGCCGAACAGCGCGGGATCACGCTCGACGTCACCGGCGGCGCGGCCCGGACCAGCGGCTCCGCGGAGCTCCTGCTGCGGATGGTGACGAACCTCGTCCAGAACGCCGTCGTCCACAACCTCCCCGCCGGCGGCACCGTGACGGTCCACACCGAGACCGACGGCGACACGAGCGTGCTACGGGTCGAGAACACGGGCCGTCTGCTCCCTCCGGAACTGGTACCGACCCTCACCGAACCCTTCCAGCGCGGCACGGAACGCGTACGCACCGACGAGCACGCCGGCGTCGGCCTCGGCCTGGCCATCGTGCACAGCATCGTCCGCGCCCACGACGGAACCCTCGACCTCGCCCCCCGCCCCGCCGGCGGCCTCCTCGCCACGGTCCGGCTGCCCGGCACGCCGTAGGGCCTGCCCGGCACCCGCGGCCGCCGTAGCCTCCACAAACCCGTTGCGGCCGCGGTCCGTCACCGTGGACGGTGTCCCCCATGGCGACCTTCGTGCACCTGACAGCGTCGGCCAACGCACCGCGGATCCGCCGCGCCGGCGTACGCGCCCTCAGCCACGGTCGTGGCAGCGGGCTCGGCGCGGCCGGCCGCGGGGTCTACCTGTTTCCCGTCCTGCCGTCGTACGCGCTCACCCACCAGTGGCTGCGGGAGCTGTCCCGCCGGCCCGGGCCGCGCGATGTCGTCGCCGTGCACGTCAAGGTCGCGGACGGGGAGACCGTCACCGTCGGGCGGTACAGCGAGCGGGAGCCTGCGGAGACGACGGCGGCCGAGGCGGTGCGCACGGTGAGCGCGCTCGGTGATCCGCGGGGGTGGGAGGTGTTTCTGCCCCGGGCCGTCGCGCGCGGCGAGGTACGGAGCATCCGACGGGTGCGGCAGGTCAACGGGTGGCGGTACTTCCCCGACGCGCACGGCAGGACACCCTGCACGTGTGACGGCTGCCGGGTGCGCGGCGAGTACGGGTCGCGGAGGCTGCGGGAGCGCCGGCCGCACCCCCTGGACGGGCCCCCTCCCCCGCCCCGCGTGCTGCTCGCGCGGGTCGAGGCGGCCGAGGCCGAGGGAGACGCCGTCGCGCTGGGCGAGGCGCTGCGCTGGTACGGGTTCAGGCGCCGCGGGCCCCTGGAGCGGCTGGCCGGGCTCGCCCGGCATCCCGACGCCGCCGTGCGGGTCGCGCTCGTCGAGGCGGTGACGTACTGGTCCACGCCCGGAGTCGGCGCCCTGCTACGGGAGTTGGCGCAGGACCCGCACCCGGACGTCCGGGAGGCCGTGGAGGGCGCACTGGACGGCCTCGTCCGGTGAGCGAACGCCCTTGACCGGTTTCCGCTCTTGACGAGAAGTCAAATTCTCGCCGAACATTCAGCCCACGCACCACCCGCACAGCTCCAGCGCCTCGTGGCACCCACGCCCCGGGGCGTCTCGCACGTTCCGTCCCATCCCCGTTCGGAATCCGGAGCCCCCACATGAAGTTCTCCGTGCCCAGACGTGCCGCCGCGCTCTCCGCCGTCGCCGCGCTCGCCCTCGCCGGTTTCACCGGCGCCTCGGCGAACGCCGCGCCCGGCGCCGCCGTCGCCGCGCCCGACATCCCGCTCGCCAACGTCAAACAGCACCTCACCGACCTCCAGTCGATCGCCACCGCCAACGGCGGCAACCGCGCCCACGGCCGCACCGGCTACAAGGCGTCCATCGACTTCGTGAAGGCCAAGCTGGACGCGGCCGGATACACCACCACCGTCCAGCAGTTCACCTCCAACGGCGCCACCGGCTACAACCTGATAGCCGACTGGCCGGGCGGCGACCCGAACCAGGTCCTCATGGCCGGCGCGCACCTCGACTCCGTCTCCTCCGGCGCCGGCATCAACGACAACGGCTCCGGTTCCGCCGCCGTCCTCGAGACCGCGCTCGCCGTCTCCCGGGCCAACCTCCAGCCCACGAAGCATCTGCGCTTCGGCTGGTGGGGCGCCGAGGAGCTCGGGCTCGTCGGGTCGAAGTACTACGTCAACCAGCTGCCCACCACGGAGCGTTCGAAGGTCTCCGGGTATCTGAACTTCGACATGATCGGGTCGCCCAACCCCGGCTACTTCGTCTACGACGACGACCCCGCCATCGAGCAGACCTTCAAGGACTACTTCGCCGGCCTCGGCGTCCCCACCGAGATCGAGACCGAGGGCGACGGCCGCTCCGACCACGCCTCGTTCAAGAACGTCGGCATACCCGTCGGCGGTCTGTTCACCGGCGCCAGCCGGGTGAAGTCCAGCGCGCAGGTCCAGAAGTGGGGCGGTACGGCCACGGCCTTCGACCGCTGCTACCACTCCTCCTGCGACACCACCTCGAACATCAACGACACCGCCCTCGACCGCAACAGCGATGCCATCGCCCACGCGATCTGGACGCTGTCGGCCGGGACGACCACGCCCCCCGGCAAGGTCTTCGAGAACACCGCCGACGTGTCCGTCCCGGACAACGGCGCCGCGGTGACCTCCACGGTCGACGTCACCGGCATCACCGGCAACGCGCCCTCCACCCTCAAGGTCGGCGTGGACATCGTCCACACCTGGCGCGGTGACCTGGTCGTCGACCTGCTCGCCCCGGACGGCTCCGTCTACAACCTGAAGCCGTTCTCGTCCTCCGACTCGGCCGACAACGTGAAGGCCACCTACACGGTCAACGCCTCCAGCGAGGTCGCCAACGGCGCCTGGAAGCTCCGGGTCCAGGACAAGGCCGCGCAGGACACCGGCTACATCAACAGCTTCAGCCTGACGTTCCCGTAAGCAGTCCCGTACGCAGTCCCGTAAGCAGTCCGTACGCACTGCGCGCACAAGAAACTCCCGGGTGGGTCGGTGACCATCGCCCCCGACCCGCCCGGGGTCCCAATCCGCGCCGCCGCGCGTTACTTCGCGGCGTTCGCCGCGTCCACCAGCGCGTCCTTCGTCACCGCGCCGACGTACACCTTGCCGTCGTCCGTCATCAGCGCGTTCACGATCTTCGTCTTGAAGACGGTGCCCGAGCCGAACGTGCCGGTGACCTTGTCCCCGAGCGCGTCCAGGAAGCCCTGGACCTCCTTCGGGGCCTCGTCCGTCTTCGGGGCCGCGGCGCCGGTGTCGAACGTCGCGATCGCCGTCCAGCCCTCGCCGATGACGTTCGCCCCCTCGGCGCCGGTGAGGTCCGCGAAGCCGCCGAACTCCTTGGCGAAGTCCTCGGGTGCCTTCTCGTGGTCCGCCGAACCCTCCGACGCACCCTCCGTCACCTTCGCGCCCTTCGGCGCCTTGAAGTCGAACGTCGACGCCGCCGGCTTGCCGAAGTCGACCTTCGTGAAGCCCGCGTCGACGACCGGCTTGCCGCCCTCGACCGACGCCAGCGTGAACTTCAGCGGCGTGCCGTTCTGCGCGTCCACCGCGACCTTCACGGACTCGACCGTCGAGCCGCTCTGCTTCGGCTTGATCACCAGCTGGTACGCGTCCCGGCCGGCCACCTTCGCGGTGCCGCCGACCGTGATCGACGTCGTGCCGTCCGCGGCCTTCAGGATCTCGTCGGCGAGCTCCTTGGGCGTGGCCGGGAGCTCCTTCTCGGGCGCCTTGCCGGCGCCGTCCGTCTTCTCGTGGAAGACCTCGTTCGACTTGCTGTCGTACCCCCACACGTCGTCGCCGTTGTGGATCAGGCTGTACTCGTCCGAGCCGTCCAGGATCGTCAGCTTCTGCTTGTCCGGGCCGTCGGCGGCCACGCGCAGCGTGTGCGTGCCCGAGACCAGCTGCGTCAGCTTCTCCTGCGGGTCCGCGGAAGCGGAGCCGGAGCCGCCGCCGAGGCTGCCGGCCAGGCCCGCGAGCGAGGGCAGGCCCAGGTCCGTGCTCACCTTGAACGTGCCGGACAGCGTCTGCGTATCCGACGCCGCGATCTTCTCGATCAGCTGCTGCGCCGTGATCTCCGGCAGGTCCGGGTCGCCGGACGCCGCCAGAGCCGGTACGAGCCCGATGGTCGCCGCGGCCACTCCGGCCACCGCGACCGGGACGATGTAACGGCTCGCCTTACGGGTGTCTGCCATGGTCTGTCCTACCTCCGTGGTCGATGACTCCATCTGACCAAAGACGGAAGACGGAATCGTCAGACCCGGGGCGCAACCTCGCGTACTGCTACGGGATGACCCGACCCTGAGAGCCCCTAGCCCGCGCGGTGGACCACCGCGTCGCACAGCTCCTCCAGGGCCGCCTTCGCGTACCCCTCGGGCAGCGGCGCGAGCATCGCCCGTGCCTCCTCGGCGTAGCGCACGGTGTCCCGCCGGGCCTGCTCAAGGGCGGGGTGGACGCGCAGCCGCCGCAGGGCCTCGGCGTGCCGTGCGTCGTCGCTGAGGTCGCTGTCGACGAGCTCGACCAGCTCCACGTCCTCCGGGCGCCCGTGGGCCGCCGCGGCGGCGCGCAGGTGGAGGACCGGGAGGGTGGGGATGCCCTCCCTGAGGTCCGTACCCGGGGTCTTGCCGGACTCGTGGGAGTCGGAGGCGATGTCGAGGACGTCGTCGGCGAGCTGGAAGGCGACGCCGAGGCGCTCGCCGTACTGGGTGAGGATGTCGACGACGCTCTCGTCCGCGCCGGACATCATCGCGCCGAAGCGGCACGAGACCGCGACGAGCGAGCCGGTCTTGCCGCCCAGGACGTCGAGGTAGTGGTCGACGGGGTCGCGGTCGCCCTGCGGTCCTGCGGTCTCCAGGATCTGACCGGTGACCAGACGTTCGAACGCCTCCGACTGGATGCGCACGGCCTCGGGTCCGAGGTCCGCCAGCGTGTGCGACGCTCGGGCGAACAGGAAGTCACCCGTGAGGACGGCGATCGAGTTGCCCCATCGGGTGTTCGCGCTGTCGACGCCGCGCCGCACGTCCGCCTCGTCCATGACGTCGTCGTGGTAGAGCGTGGCGAGGTGGGTGAGCTCGACGACGACGGCCGAGGGCACGATGCCCGGCGCGTAGGGGTCGCCGAACTGGGCGGCGAGCATCACGAGCAGCGGCCGGAAACGCTTGCCACCGGCCAGGACGAGATGCCGCGCGGCCTCCGTGATGAACGGGACCTCGCTCTTGGTGGCGTCGAGGAGCCCTGCCTCCACGGCCGCCAATCCGGTCTGGACATCGGCCTCAAGAGCCTGGTCCCGCACGCTAAGACCGAACGGCCCGACGACGGTCACGAGGGGGTCTCCTGTCTGCTGACGCCTGCTGACGATCACACGGATTGTCGATGTGTCGCTCGATTCACTCAAGTCAGCGTATCCGGTCGCCTTTCGATCACCATGGGCGCCTTCCCGCCACCCCCGGTATGTTCGTGATCAGCTCATACGACCAGGAGTAGGCGTTTTGTCCCGAACAGTGATCGATGAAGACACGAGCGGCGAGCAGCCGCCGCCCGAAGACGATCATGCCTTCTTCGGCCAACCGAAGGGGCTCCTCACCCTCTCGGGCCTGGAGGTCTGGGAGCGATTCTCCTTCCTCGGGATGCAGGCGATCCTCGTCCTCTACTTCGCCGACTCCGTCGCGAACGAGGGCCTGGGAATGTCGCCGGGCACCGCGGCCTCGGTCGCGGCCGCGTACGGGACGCTCGTCTACCTGGTGTCGGTGGCCGGCGGCTGGCTCGCGGACCGCATCCTCGGCTCGTACCGCGCGGTGCTCTGGGGCGGCATCCTCATCGCCTGCGGCCACTATGCGATGGCCGTGCCGACGGCCGCCATGACCTGGGGCGGCCTCGGTCTCATCAGCGCCGGAACCGGCCTGCTCAAGCCCAACGTGGCCACCATGGTCGGCAAGCTCTACGGCACCGAGGACGACCGCCGGGACGCGGGCTTCGCGCTCTACTACATGGCGATCAACATCGGCGCGTTCGCCGGACCGCTGATCACGGGCTGGCTCGCCGACCACCGCGGGTACCACTGGGGATTCTCGGCCGCCGCCATCGGCATGACGTTCGGCCTGCTCCAGTACGTCCTGGGCCGCCGTCACCTGGCCGGGCGCAAGCATTCCGCCGAGTTCGCGCTCGCCCCCGACGCCATGCGCCGGGCGATCCGGCTGATCGTCCTCGGCACGATCGCCGTGGGGGTCGCGGCCACCCTGCTGGCCGGTGCCGGCTGGCTGACCATGGACCGCTTCGTCGACCTGCTGACGCTCGTCTCGGTGATCGCCCCGGTCGTCTACTTCTGGGTGATGTTCAAGAGCCCCCGGGTCACCGCGGAGGAGCGCGGCCGACTCAAGCCGTACATCGTGCTGTTCCTGGCCTCGGTGGTGTTCAACTTCATCCTCTTCCAGGCGTACTCGACGATGATCCTGCTGGCCTCCACCAACGCCCGCACGACCATCCTCGGCTTCGACTTCCCGGCCAGTTGGTACGCCAGCGCCCTCGGCGCCTTCGAGGTGGCCCTGGCGCCCGTCGTGGCCGCCGTCTGGGCCCGGATGGGCCACGACCAGCCGCACGCCTCCAACAAGATCGCGTTCGGGGTGATCCTCGGCGGCCTGTCGTTCCTGCTGATGGTGCTGCCGACCTCCGGGCACGGCGACGACACGTACAAGATGGCGGCCTGGTGGATCGTCGGCTCGTACCTGCTGCTCGGCCTCGGTGACGTCCTCCTGGAGACCTCCGGCATGTCCGCCACCACCAAGCTCGCCCCGAAGGCCTTCTCCAGCCAGACGATGTCCCTCTGGTTCCTCTCCCTCGCACTCGCCAACGGCATCCAGGCGCAGACCGTGAAGCTCTACGACGACGTCTCCAAGCCCGCCTACTTCGGCGTCAACGGCGCGATCGCCGTCGTCGTGGGTCTCGTCGTGATCGCCATGGCGCCCTGGCTGCGCCGCACCATGCACCCCGTCCACTGAGGCTGGTCCCTTCACCGAGGTTGGTCCGTCATGCGCATCCGTACCGAGTTCCCGTACGAGACCACCCACGAGGATGTCCGGATCCCGCTCCCGGACGGCACGAGGCTGTACGCCCGGATCTGGCGCCCGGTCACCGAGGAGCCCGTCCCGGCCCTCCTGGAGTACCTCCCGTACCGCCTCACCGACTGGACGGCGCCCCGCGACTGGCAGCGCCACCCCTGGTACGCCGGGCACGGCTACGCCTCCGTACGCGTCGACGTACGCGGGCACGGCAACAGCGAGGGGCTGCCCGGGGACGAGTACGACCCCGTCGAGCTGGCGGACGGCGTGGCGGTGGTGAACTGGCTCGCCGAGCAGCCCTGGTGCACGGGGAAGGTCGGCATGTTCGGCATCTCCTGGGGCGGCTTCAACTCGCTCCAGATCGCCGCGCTCGCCCCCGAGCCGCTGAAGGCGATCGTCACGGTCTGCTCGACCGACGACCGCTACGACAACGACGTCCACTACATGGGCGGCTCCGTCCTCGCCGTGGACATGCACGCCTGGGCGGCCACCATGCTCGCCTTCGCCTCCCGGCCGCCGGACCCGCAGTACGTGGGTGAGGAGTGGCGGGAGATGTGGCTGCGGCGCCTGGAGGCGGTGGACCCGTTCATCCACACCTGGCTCGCCCACCAGACCCGCGACGCGTACTGGCAGCACGGCAGCGTCTGCGAGGACTACGGATCGATCAGGGCGGCCGTCCTCGCGGTCGGCGGCTGGCACGACCCGTACCGGGACACCGTGCTGCGGCTTGTGGAACACCTCCCCCAGGACCGGGTGCGCGGGATCATCGGGCCGTGGTCCCACCAGTACCCGGACCGCGGCCTTCCGCCCGGGCCGGCGATCGGCTTCCTCCAGGAGACGCTGCGGTGGTGGGACCACCACCTCAAGGGCGCCGACAACGACGTCATGGCCGAGCCGCTGCTGCGCTCCTGGATCAGCGAGTCGCACCCGCCGGCCACGGTCTACGAGGAGCTGCCGGGCCGCTGGGTCGCCGACCCCGCCTGGCCGTCCCCGAACGTCACCCCCGTGACGTACGCCTTCCAGGGCGACGCGGTCGTGGTCGACTCGCCGCAGCAGACCGGCCTCGACGCGGGGCGCTTCTTCCCCTTCGGCAACGACGCGGACCTGCCGCCCGACCAGCGCGACGAGGACGCCCACTCGGCCTGCTTCGACTTCGCGGTCCCGGAGGACGGCGGCCCGATCGAGATCCTGGGCCGCCCCACGGTGAGCCTCTCCCTCCGCGCCGGCGCCCCGACGGGCCAGGTGATCGCCCGCCTCTGCGACATCGCCCCGGACGGCTCCTCGACCCTGGTCACCCGAGGCGTCCTGAACTTCTCCGCGCGCTACGGCCGGGACCGGGCGGTGGAGGCGCAGGTCGGCGAGGTGGAGGACTTCGTCTTCGAACTGAACGGCATCGGCCACACCTTCCCGCCCGGCCACCGGGTCCGGCTCGCGGTCTCCTCCGCGTACTGGCCGTGGATCTGGCCGCAACCGGACGCGGCGGGCTTCACCCTCACCCCGACCGCCTCGAACCTGACCCTCCCGGTCCGCCGCCACACGGACGACGCGGTGGAGTGGCAGGCCCCGGAACAGTCCGAACCCCTGGGCGTGGTGATCCCGGCGACCCTGGAGGAACCCCGCCCGGAGCGGCTGGTCGTGCGGGACGTGGCCAGAGGCGAATGGAAGCTGGAGGTGGACCCCCGCTACGGCGGCACACGGGTCTACCCGGACGGCCTCGAATTCACCGAGGACGCCCTGGAGACGTACACGATCACGGAGAACGACCCCCTGTCCGCCCACACCCTCTCGACCTGGACGATCCGCCTCCACCGACCGGAACGGGCGTGGGACGTGACGGTCGACTCCCGCTCGGAGATCTCGTGCGACGCGGACGCATTCGTGACGTCGAACGAGGTGGTGTGCAAAGAGGGCGGGGAAGTCGTCTTCCACCGGACCTGGGAGAAACGGATTCCGCGAACGGCGGGGTGAGGCGGGAAGAGGAAAGGGGCCCGCATTCCTGGTGGAATGCGGGCCCTCACTTACTGCTCGGATCAGGCGTTCGAACCGGCCTTGCGGCGGCGGACGACGACCATCGCTCCGGCGCCGAGGACGACGGCCGCGGCGCCCGCGAGGGCGATCTGCGGGACGGCGTCGTTCGAGCCGGTCTTGGCGAGGGAGCCGTTGGTGGCGGTGTTGCCGTTACCGCCGCCGTTCACCGCGGTGGTGGAGGTGCCGCCCTGCCCGGTGGTGTTGGTGTTGCCGCCACCGGTGGTTCCGGTACCGGTGCCGGGCTTCGACTTGGCGACGATGTCGAACTCGACCGAGCCGGCCTCCTTCGACCAGCCGCACGAACCGTCGTTGTTCTCGTAGCCGCCCGCGGCGAACATGATGCCGTCGCCGGCCGGGGACTTCGCGTCGACCGTGAGGCGCAGCTTGATGTCGGCGTGGCCGCCGGGCTTCACCGCACCGGCGATGGCACCGGTCGCCTCGTCGAAGTGCTGCCACTCCGGATTGGCGGCGGTGGACCAGGACAGGTCCAGGTACTTGTCGAGGTCCTTGTCCTCCATCGAGTCCATGTTGAAGGCCTCGGCGTAGGCGCCCACCTCGTCCAGCGACTTGCCGGTGCCGTTGGTGATCTTCAGCGTGAAGACGGCGCTCGTACCGGCGACGACCTTCTTCGGGCCGGTCAGGCCGACCGTCAGCTTGGACTCCTCGACGCAGTCGTCGACCGGCACCTCGGCCTCGGCGTCCTCGAGCGCCTTCTCGGCGGCCTTGAGGGCCTTGAGAGCCTCGTCCTTGGTCACCTTGGCGGCACCGGCCTCCCGCAGGAGGGCCACACGCTTGTCGTCGACCGCCGTGGCGGCCTCGGCCGCCTTGGTGTCGGCGGCGGTCTTGGCAGCGGCGGCGGTCTCGGCGGCCGTCTTGGCCTCGGCGACGGCCGCTTCCGCGGCGGCCTTCTGCTCGGGGGTGGCGTCGGCCGGCAGGGCGGCCAGCGCGGCCTCGGTCTCGGTGACCTTCGCGTCGGCGGCGGTCTTCGCGGTGGCGGCCTCCTCGGCGGCCTTCTTCGCCTTGGCGGCGGCCACCACCAGCGGGTGGTCGTCCTTCGCCAGGGCGTCGAGCGCCTTCTGGAGGTCGGCCTCCGCGACGACCGCGGCGTCGTACGCCTTCTGCGCCGCCGCGACCGCGAGCTTCAGCTGCTCGATCGACGGCTGCTCGTCCTGCGTCTGCGCCGGCGCCGCCGGCTTCGTGTCCGCGAACGCCGGGGCGGCGGAGAGGAAGACGACCGGGGTCGTCACGGCGGCGGCCACGGCCGTCGCGAGAATGCGGCGAATCTTCAAGGTGGACCTTTTTCTGGTCGAGAGAAGATGAAAGGCAAATGGGAGGTCGCGCCTGCGGCGGTCTTCACGCGGTGCGACGTTGCCGAGATCGTATGACCCGGATATGGCCCTGGAAAAGAGCGAATTGAACGCGCTCAGTCGCACAGCGCACCCACAGGACGCATAAAGCGCGCGAACATGGACAGTTGTGCACGGAGGCCCCACTTTTTGTGTGACCCATGTCATCCGCGCCGAGCGGCCCGCCCCGTAACGTGTCCCCCACACCCGTGGAAAGCGAGGCAAGCACCGATGCCCGAGCAGTCCCCGCTCGACCTGGCCGAAGGCGATCCCTTCGGCCCGCACAACCTTCCGTACGGCGTCTTCTCCACCGCCGACGAGCCCGACCGGCGGAGGGTCGGCGTCCGCATCGGCGGTCATGTTCTCGACGCGGGGGCCGCGGCGCACGCGCTCGGGTCCCCCTACGCCGCGCTGCTCGCCCAGCCCAGCCTCAACCCGCTCCTCGCCGCCGGCCGGACCGCCTGGCGCGATGTGCGCCGGGCTCTGACCGCCTGGGTGACCGTGCCGGCCCACCGGCCGGAGATAGAGCCCCTGCTGCACCCGCTCGACGCGGTCACGATGCATCTGCCGTACGAGGTCGCGGACTACGTCGACTTCTACGCGAGCGAGCACCACGCCACCAACGTCGGCCACATCTTCCGCCCGGACGGCGAGCCGCTCACGCCCAACTGGAAGCATCTGCCCATCGGTTACCACGGTCGCGCCGGCACGGTCGTCGTCTCCGGCACCGACGTCGTACGCCCCTCCGGGCAGCGCAAGGCGCCCACCGACCCGGCGCCGGTCTTCGGTCCTTCGGTGAAGCTGGACATCGAGGCGGAGGTCGGCTTCGTCGTCGGCACCCCGTCCGCGCACGGCACGCCGGTCCCGCTCGGCGACTTCCGTGAGCACGTCTTCGGTCTGACGCTCCTCAACGACTGGTCGGCCCGGGACATCCAGGCCTGGGAGTACGTGCCGCTCGGCCCGTTCCTCGGCAAGTCCTTCGCGACGTCCGTCTCGGCCTGGGTGACCCCCCTGGAGGCCCTGGACGCGGCCCGCACCGACCCGCCGGCCCGGGACTTCGACCTCCTGCCGTACCTGGACGACTCCGCCGATGAGGAGCCCGGCGGCTTCGACCTGCGGATCACCGTCGAGATCAACGGCGAGGTGGTCTCGGAGCCGCCGTTCGCCACGATGTACTGGACGGCCGCCCAGCAGCTCGCCCACATGACGGTCAACGGAGCGTCGCTGCGGACCGGTGACCTGTACGGCTCCGGCACGGTCTCGGGCCCCGAGGTGCACCAGCGCGGCTCGCTGCTCGAGCTGACGTGGAACGGCCGCGACGCGCTCGAACTGCCCACCGGGAAGCGGACGTTCCTGGAGGACGGCGACACGGTCACGCTGACCGCGTGGGCCCCCGGCCCGGACGGCACGCAGGTCGCGCTCGGCGAGGTGACCGGCCGGATCGTTCCGGCGCCGTAGCCCCCGTACACGCACCAGGGCCCGGTCTCCTCCCGTACGGGAGGAGAC